>NZ_JBEYEI010000024.1:0-132739 GCF_040633895.1 Streptomyces sp. NPDC007863 | reverse complement strand
TTCCAGCACCGCCCACTGCTCGTCCGTGAGATCTCCCCGCCCCATGAACCGTGATCATTCATAGCCCCAAGATCCACTTTTGACACACGGCCTAGGACGTCGCTGAGACCGCGTTCTGCCCGCCCGGTCCTGGACCGTGGGAGGATGTCGCCCATGATCTGCCTTCGAAGGAGCCGTGCCTCGTAGAAAACCGGCCTCCCTCCGGTCGCGAGAGCACGCCTGGAGAAGGCCCTGGGTGCGGTATCGCGACGTCCCGGGTCTGTCCGGAGCGGCGAACAGCGCCGTCGTGTTCATGCTTCCGCCCAGGGCCGCCGGCGAACTACGGGGACAGGTAGAGCGCCTGGATACGGTGCTCCTCGCGCGCAGGCACCACGAGCCGATGGAAGATCCCGAGTCGGCCTGGTGGGACCGCACGTGCTGACCGTGCCCGGTTCGGCTCCGGACATGGCCGGCCGAACGCGCCTGCGTGGGGAGGGCCCCACGGTGCGGCTGTTCTCACGGCGCGGTGACGTGGGGTGCGAAGCGGGCCTGGGCCGCCAGGACCGCTTCGGTGTAGCGTCCCGCCCACGCACCCATCGCACGGATCGGCCCCAGCAGCGCCAGGCCCGCCTCCGTGAGCGAGTAGTCGACGCGTGGCGGGGCCTCGGCGTACGCCCGGCGTGCGACCAGGCCGTTGTACTCGAGGCGGCGCAGGGCTTCGTTGAGGACTTTGGGGCTGATCCCGCCGATGCGGGTGATCAGCGCGCGCGGCCTCATGGGCTGCCCGTTCTCGGCGAGGACGTACACGATCACGCTGTCCCAGCGGTTCGACAGGACTTCGAAGGCCACCCTCGCCTGGCAGTCCGCGGCGTACTCGCCGCCGCCCAGGTCCTCGCCCAGACCCTGCCCGTCCGCCTCTACGTCCACCGCTACCGCCATCGCCGCGTCGTTCATGCGATGCATCATGCCCGGCCCGACGCACACCATGTGGTGTGCGTCGGCGCGCCTAGCGTCCTTCCCGTCACACCTCGCACGACAAGCGACACGGACGACAGGGGCAAGCACATGCGCATCGGAATTCTCGGCACGGGGGCGATGGCCACGGCCCTCGGCGCGGCCTGGGTACGCGCCGGCCATGACGTTCGGGTGGGGGGTCGGGACACCGAAGCGGCCTCCCGTACCGCCCTGCTCACCGGCGCGTCCGGGCACTGCGGCCTCGCCGAGGCCGCAGCCCACGGGGACGTGGTGCTCCTCGCCGTGCCGGCGGGGGCCGCACCGCAGTTGGCCAGGGAACAGGCACCGCTGCTCGCCGGGCGGACGGTGATCGACTGCACGGTCCCCCTGGTACCGGGTGAGGACGGCCCGGCCCTGGCCACGGGCGGCGCCACCTCCGTCGCCCGGCTCATCGCGGACGCCGCTCCCGGCGCCCAAGTGGTGAAGGCGTTCGGGGTGTGCCACGAAAGCATCTGGACCCTGGACAGGCCGGCCTTCGAAGGGTCGCCGCTGGCGGTCCCGTTCTGTACCGACCAGCCGGGCGCCGCCATGCGGGTGGCGGAGATCGTCACCTCCATGGACTGCACGCCGCTTCCCTGCGGCGGGCTCGATCGAGCCGTGCTGCTGGAGGCCACCGCCGTCTTCGCCGTCGGCGTCTGGTGGTCGGGCGCCGAGGCCCGCTTCGCGTTCCCGGCCCCGGCCCTGGCTCCGGGGGCCGTCGACGCTTAGCCACGACGCACCGGGGTGTTCTCGGAGTTCGACGACACCGCAATACCGGATGAGGCTGGATGGTGCTGCGGCGATGATGACCACGTGGCAAGCAACCTTGAGCTCTTCGCGGACTACTTCCAGATCCATGTCCTGGGCGACGACTCCGAGGGCGACCTCGGTGACGTATGGACCGAACAGACCGTTGCCGACGGGCTCGGCGTCGCCGAGGACGCCCTGGCGATCGGGACCGCGGTCAACGTCACCGTGGCCGTCGGCGTCGAGGTCCTCGCGGAACCGCCCGTCGACGACAGCGACGACTTCGACCACGTGGTCGAGGCAAGCCTCCACCTGACGTCCGGGCGGCTCGTCGTGATGGGCTGTACCGACTACTACCCCGATGCGGCCCGCTTCGAGATGCCCACCGGGTGGACCCGCATCCGTGCTTCTCGGAGGAATCTGGCCGCTGCCGTGCGCAGCGCATCGGACCGGACGCCCGAGACCAGCGAGCAGGTGCGGCTGCAAGCCTGGCCGGCGCCGTACACCGAGCCGCACATCACCAAGCGATGGACCGGTTCCGCGTCGTAACGCGCCCTCGGGCGCTCGTCCTCGGTGCGGCCATGGGTGTCACCTCGTCCTCTCTGTGGTCTCGCTCAGGTGCCGATGGCGCCTTCGGGTTCGGGTGGTACGGGTGTGCGCGGGCTCACGAGGTCGAGCAGTTCGACGCCGAGAGGGGGCGGTGAGAAGGATCCGATGTACTCACGTGCCAGTTCGAGGAGAGGGTGGTGGCCGTCGGGGCCGTCGGGGATCGCGGACCCCCGTCTGCGCGCGGTCGCGCCGTCGATGGGTGGTCGGTGCGGGCGGTGGGGCCGGCTTTCGGCAACCTGGATCCGGACCTCGGCCGATCTGAGCGTGTAGGGCAGGGTGAAGGCGTCCAAGTCGTTCGAGGGCTCGTGGGCGCCGAGGTAGGCGGCGAGTTCCTCGTGGGCTTGACGCATGAGGTTCCGTGCGCCGATGAAATCGCGGTGCCGGGTGGCCCGGCGCTCGGCCAGGCTCGCGAGCGATTCGATGCGGGCCGCGTGCATCGTGATCTGCGCGACGATCCGCATGGCCTCGTTCATGTCCGTGTCCGACACATTTCCCGCGGCATGGCCGAGCGTCCGGCCGCGCTTGCGCGGGTCGGTGATGTGATCGAGGAAGGAGAGGGCGAGAGCGGGGTCCGGGGCGGAGATGGCCAAGGAGACCCAAGCGTTGTCCGCGTGCTTGCCGGGAGGCAGTCGCCGGGCGAGCGCCACGGCACGTGCCAGTGCGCCGGTTGAGGCCAGGTGACCCACCAGCTGCGACATGGCGTCGTCGTCGTGACCGAGGTGGTGCTCGGCCGCCGCCAGGAGTCCGGCGACGCGTCTCGGCATCAAGTGCCACCAGCACGCCACGAGTTGACTGAGGCTCATCATGAACCAGCCCGGCCGGGAGAGGTCGTCCCACAGGCGGGCCTCTGCCGTCTCGGCCAGTTCCAGTGCGAGGGCGGGGCTCACGAGTGCCGCGAGGTCGGCCGCCTGCGCGAGTCTGAAGCAGTCGGTCGAGGTTCTGAGCCGGGCCAGGAGCCAGGCCACCACCGGCCCCTCGACGGGACGGCCGTCACCCCCACGAGCCATGGGCAGCACCCCGCCGGGCAAGTCCCGTACCCGGGCGAGCACGGCGGCCACGTCGCGCGCCGACCGCGGCCGGCGGGCGGGATCCTTCGCCAGCAGCGCGGACACGAGCCGGACCAGTTCGAACGGCAGGTCGGGCCGCAGGCTGTGCAGTGGGGGAGGGGTCTCCTCGGAGTGCCGGCGCATCAGGACGTAGTAGTCCCCGCTGAAGGGCGGGGTGCCGACGAGCAACGCGTACAACACGCAGCCGAGCGCGTACAGGTCGCACCGGAAGTCGACGTGATCGCCGCGCCACTGTTCGGGGGCCATGTACGCCGGCGTACCGAAAGGACGTCCGGTCACGGTCAGGCCGGTGGTCGAATCGGCGGTGCGGGCGATCCCGAAGTCGCAGATCCTCACACGGCCGTCGCGCTGGAGGAAGAGGTTCGCCGGCTTGAGGTCTCGGTGGACGATGCCGTGCTCATGCGCGGCGGCGAGAACCTCGGCGCTCTGCAGGGCCAGGTTCACGGCCTCGCCCAGGGGGAGTCCCGAGGGCATCCCGGCAAGGGCGGCGCTCAGGTCCGAGCCCTCCAGCAGTTCCATGACGATGTACAGCCGTCCGGCGTCCTGCCCCGCGTCGTAGACCGGTACGACGCCCGGATGGCGCACCCGGCCGCCGATGACGGCCTCGCGACGGAACCGGGCCACGGCCTCGTCGCCTTCTCCCCCGGACACCATCAGCTTCACGGCGACGAGTCGACGCGTGTCCAGGTCGAGGCCCTTCCAGACCTCGCCCATCCCGCCCCGGCCGATCAACTCGACCAGTTCGTACCTGCCTGCCAACCGTTCCCCAGCCTGCACGGCCCCCCCGAACCTCGAACACGCATCGGGCGGAGGGCCTCGCCGGCCCCCACCGGTTCTGTTTCCAGGAAACGCGTTTCCCGCCGAGTCGGGTTCCCATGCACAGGGCCTCGGTGCGGGGTTCCCCCGGTCCGCGAGGGGTCGGCATGGGAATGCTTGAGCGATGGCGAAGCCGCTCCGACTAGGGTTCCGGTATGTCTGGTCCGACGCTGGCGATCGCTTCGGCGAGGCGTCCGGCGGGCCGGGGTGGCGGGCACGGACGTCCGCCGGCTGCGCTGGGTCCGTTCGGCGGGGTGTCGACCTCGGTCATCCGCCGCAGGAGGGCGCCGGGGTGGTCGTGCCGAGCTGGATGAGGGCCGGGGCGGGGGCGCAGCAGCCACCACCGTCCGACGGGGCGTCGGCGGCCGGCTGGTCGAAGAGGCCCGCGCCGCCGCAGACCCCGGTCTCGGGCAGGACGAGCTCGACGCGCTCGGCCGCCTCCTGGTCGCCCGCGAGGGCGGCGACGATCGAGCGGACCTGCTCGTAGCCGGTGAGGGCGAGGAAGGTCGGGGCGCGGCCGTAGGACTTCATGCCGACCAGGTAGACGCCCTTCTCGGGGTGGGACAGCTCGTTGACCCCGTGCGGGTAGACGGTGCCGCAGGAGTGCTGGTTGGGGTCGATCAGCGGCGCCAGCTCGACCGGAGCCTGGAGGCGCTCGTCCAGGCCGAGGCGCAGCTCGTCGAGGAAGGACAGGTCGGGGCGGAAGCCGGTCAGCACGATGACCTCGTCGACCGGGTCGAGGCGACGGCCGTCTTCGGCCACCAGGACCAGGCGGCCCTCGGAGTCGCGCTCGATCCCGTCGGTGCGGAAGCCGGTGACGGCGTCGGCGTGACCCTCGTCGACGGCGGCCTTGGCGGCGAGGCCGAGGGCACCGCGGGCGGGGAGCTGATCGGCGGTGCCGCCGCCGAACGTGGAGCCGGAAAGGCCCCGGCGCAGGATCCAGGTGGCGTGGGTGCCCGTGCCGTCGCCGGACTTCGCGAGGTCGGCCAGCGCGGCGAGAGCGGTGAACGCGGAGGCGCCGGAGCCGATCACGGCGGTCCGCTTGCCCGCGTAGCGGGCGCGGGCGGAGGGGTCGTTCAGGTCGGGGACGCGGTACGAGACGCGGTCGGCGGCGGCCTTCTCGCCGAGGGCCGGGAGGCCGGAGGCACCGGCCGGGCTCGGGGTGGACCAGGTGCCGGAGGCGTCGATGACGGCGCGGGCGAGGATCCGCTCCTCCCGCCCGTCGGCGTGGGCGACGTGGACGACGAACGGCTGCGACTCGCGGTCGGCATCGACGATCCGGTCACGGCCGGCCCGCGAGACGCCGGTGACCCGCGCGCCGAGACGGACCTTGCCGCCGAGGAGGTCCGCGAGCGGCTGGAGGTAGAGCTCCGCCCAGTCACCGCCGGTCGGGTAGGTCGTCGCGTCGGGCTTCACCCAACCGGTGGGGGCCAGGAGCTTCTCGGCGGCCGGGTCGGTGACCTCGCCCCAGGTGGAGAACAGCCGCACGTGCGACCACGCGCGCACCGCCGCGCCCGCCTCGGCGCCGGCCTCCAGGACCAGCGGCTCAAGCCCGCGGTCGGTCAGGTGGGCGGCGGCGGCCAGACCGACCGGGCCGGCCCCGATGACCACGACGGGCAGCTGCTCGGCGGCGATGGCGGTGGCGTTCATGACGAGTCCCCTTGTGTGTTTCGACGTCTGTCGATCTCTTGTGCTGTCAGCATGGCACCGAATATCGATAGACGTCAACATAGACATTCATCGATGTGCGTGCGGGGCGGGGGGGCGGGACGCGTCGACGTCGACGTCGACGCCGTCATCGTCATCGTCGGCGGCGGTCAGGCCTCACCGCCGCGCTCCGGCGTGTTGGCGGCGAGGGCCCGGCGCCTGGTTCGTGCCCCGCACGCCTCGGTGCCCCTGGGCCACTGCTTCGACGTGTGTCAACATAGACGTATGTCGAATGTGAAGGCGCTGCCGCTGCTCCAGCCCGTCGCCGAGCCGTGCTGCCCGCCGCTGACCGAGCGGCCGCTGACGGCCGAGGAGGCCGAGCGGACCGCGATCATGTTCAAGGCGCTCGGGGATCCGGTGCGGCTGCGGCTCTTCTCGGCGGTGGCCTCGCACGAGGGCGGGGAGGCGTGCGTGTGCGACATCTCCGACGTCGGCGTCTCCCAGCCCACGGTGTCCCACCACCTGAAGAAGCTGAAGGAGGCCGGGCTGCTGTCCTCCGAGCGGCGCGGCACCTGGGTGTACTACCGGGTCGAGCCGGCCGTCCTCGCCTCGATGGGCGCGCTGCTGACCCGGGCCGCCGCCGCGTGAGCGCGCCCGTGTCGCCGAGCGTGGTGCCGCTGACCGCCGTCCACGCCGACGAGGTCGTCGCGATCTACCAGGCCGGCATCGACGAGGGCAACGCCACCTTCGAGACCACGGCGCCCACGTGGGAGGAGTTCGACGCGGCCAAGCTGCCCGGGCACCGCTTCGCCGCCCTCGACGGCGCGGGCCGGGTCCTGGGCTGGGTCGCCGCGACGAAGGTCTCCGACCGGTGCGCGTACGCGGGAGTGGTCGAGCACTCCGTCTACGTGCACCCCGACGCACGCGGCCGGGGCGTCGCCTCCGCGCTCCTGGCGGCGCTGATCGACTCCACCGAGGAGGCCGGGATCTGGACGATCCAGTCCGGCATCTTCCCCGAGAACGCCGCCAGCCTCGCCGTCCACGCGCGTGCCGGTTTCCGGGTCATCGGCACCCGCGAACGGATCGGCCTCCACCACGGAGCGTGGCGGGACGTCGCGCTTGTCGAGCGTCGCAGCTCTCGCATCGACTGACCACCGCGCGGGGGTTTCTCTGAATGAGTTCGATGTTCAGGAGAAGCGACGGCGCCGACGTCAGGGGGACGGACAGTGCCGCGAGCGGGGCTGTGGCGCGGAGTTCGGTCACCGGCAGGTCGTGCGGGCGGTAGACGACCGGAACTTCGCGGCGAAGCCGCCCTCAGCGCACGAGCCCGGCGATCTGTCGTGCTGCCTCGCGCGCCGGGCGGCCGACGCCGATGAGGGTGGCCGAGGCGGGGCCGGTCCAGTCCCCGTAGCCCAGCAGGTGGAGGCGGGGTTCGCCGACGGCCTGGGTGCCGGCCGTGGGAATGTGGCCCCGGGGGCCGCGGAGCCCGAGCGGGGCGAGATGGGCCAGGGCGGGGCGGAAGCCGGTGCACCAGATGATCGCGTCGGCGTCCGCCGTGGTGCCGTCGCCCCAGGCGACGCCGGTCGGCGTGATCCGGTCGAACATCGGCTGCGCCTTCAGGAGCCCGGCGTCGCGGGCGGCGCGGACCGGGGGGACGGCGACGATGTCGCCGAGGGAGGCGACACCGCCCGTGTCGGTGCGGCCCTCGTCGAGGGCGCGGCGGCGGGCGGTGGCGTGGTCGAAGAGGGCGCGGCCGTCGATGTCGTCGGCGAGGTAGCGGGGTTCGCGGAGGGTGACCCAGGTCAGGTCGGACGCGTACGCGAGGTCGGCGGCGATCTGGGCGCCGGAGTTGCCGCCGCCGACGACGAGGACCTTCCGTCCGGCGAACGCCTCCGGGTCGGCGTACCCCACGGTGTGGAGCTGGGTGCCCCGGAAGTCCGTACCGCCCGGGATCGCGGGGACGAAGGGGCGCGACCAGGTGCCGGTCGCACTGACGACAGCGCGCGCCCGCCACGTACCGGAGTCGCTCTCCACGCGCAGGAGCACGCCGTCGTGGTGGACGCCGGTGACGCGTACGGGGCGGTGAACGGGGAGCTCGTACCGCTGCTCGTAGTCGGAGAGGTACGTGACGACGTGGGCGGCGTCCGGATACGTCTCGCCCGGCTGGGGCGGCATGAGCCTGCCGGGCAGGGAGGAGTAGGCGGCCGGGGAGAAGAGGCGGAGGGAGTCCCAGGTGTGCTGCCAGGCCCCGCCGGGGGCCGTACCGGCGTCCAGGATCACGAAGTCCAGGCCGAGGCGGCGCAGGTGGTAGCCGGCGGCGAGTCCGGCCTGGCCGCCGCCGATCACCACCACGTCCACGGCCTTCACCCGGCGTCGGTCTTCCCGCGCATGAAGATCACGGCGACCAGGGCCAGGCCCACGGCCGCGCCGATCAGCTGCATGCCGACGAAAGCGGGGACGGAGGCGGGGGCGATGCCCGCGAAGGTGTCGGTGAAGGCGCGCCCGATCGTCACGGCCGGGTTCGCGAAGGACGTCGACGAGGTGAACCAGTAGGCGGCGCCGATGTACGAGGCGACCGCGACGGGCGCGAAGCGGAGCCGGTCGGTGCGGGCCAGGCCGAAGATCAGCAGGATCAGGCCGGCGGTGGCCACGACCTCGCCGAGCAGCAGGTTCCCCGCCGAGCGGTCGTGCGTGGACCACGTCACCAGCGGCTCCCCGAACATCGCGTCCGCGAGCACGGCACCCGCGATCGCGCCCACGATCTGGGCGGGCACGTAGACGGTGAGCTCGCGGGCGTCGACGCCGGCGCCGCCGCGGCGGGCGGTCCACCACTCGGCGAGCGTGACGGCGGGGTTGAAGTGGGCGCCGGAGACAGGCCCGAGGAGGGCGATCAGGACGCCGAGGCCGAAGACGGTGGCGGTGGAGTTGGCGAGCAACTGCAGTGCGACGTCGTCGGTCAGGTCCGTCGCCTGGATGCCGGAGCCGACCACGATCGCCACCAGAGCGGCGGTGCCCACGAGCTCCGCGGCGGCCCGGGCGACGAGGGGGGGACGGGGCGGGGTGCGCGGCGGGGTGGCGCCGGGGGCGGGCCGCGGCAACGTGGCGGCGGCTGTGGCGTCGCTCGCGGCGGGCTCGGTGGCGGTCACGGGCGGGGTCTCCTCGGGCAGGTGAGGCGCAGGGGAAGGGGGGGGCGGGCTGGGCCGTCCGACGATGTGCGCCGGGTCCGGCCCGCCCGGCCTGATCCGACGCGAACCGTCGGACAGGCCCTAGGGGCAGGAGCGCTTGAAGTTCGCCTCGGCGGTCAGCCGCGCGGTCTGCGCGAGTGCGGCGAACTGGCCGGCGAGCTGCTCGATGACGTCGGGCTTGAGCCGGTAGTAGGTGAACCGGCCGCACGGCTCCGTCTCCACGACCCCGGCCTCGCGCAGCACTCTCAGATGGTTCGAGAGATTGGTCTGCTTGGCACCGGTCTCCTCCACGAGGTGGGTGGTGCAGAGCGTCTCGCGGGCGAGCAGGGTCACGATCTGGAGGCGCAGGGGATCACCGAGCACCCGGATCAGATCAGCATCGACTGACGTCATCATGGGCTGATACTCTCACATCACCCGGAGCTGATACCAGTCTGGGCTGACCTCGTCGAACCCAGGGGGTTCTCGCCATGACCGCGTCCCCCTACCCGGTCCTCCCCGACGAACGCCTCGCGGCCGGTGCGGCCCGCCTCGCCGTACGCCCGCAGGGCCGATTCCCGGTCGAGACCGTACGGCGCCTCGCCGCCGAGCGACGGGACGCGCTCACGCGCGGGGAGCCCCCGCCCGTGGTGGGCCGGCCGCCGCGCGCCCTGTTCATCCGCGGCCACGACTCCGGCCGCTGCCCGCTGCCCGCTCCCCGCCCTAAGGAAGAACCGATGACCGCTCCGCTCGCCTCCGTGCTCTTCGTCTGCGTCCACAACGCCGGCCGCTCCCAGATGGCCGCCGGCTTCCTGCGCCACCTCGCCGGCGACCGCGTCGAGGTGCGCTCCGCCGGCTCGCTCCCGGGCGACCGGGTCAACCCCGCCGCGGTCGAGGCCATGGCCGAGCTCGGCATCGACATCGCCGACCAGACGCCGAAGGTCCTCACGGTGGAGGCCGCGCAGGCCTCGGACTACATCATCACCATGGGCTGCGGCGACGCCTGCCCGTACTTTCCCGGCAAGACCTACCTCGACTGGGTCCTGGAGGACCCGGCCGGCCAGGGCGTCGAGGCCGTCCGTCCCATCCGGGACGAGATCAAGACCCACATCGAGGGCCTCATCGCCGAGATCGACGCGAAGCGCCAGGGGGCGTGAACCGCGTGACCGCGCCGTCCACCGCGGCTCTCCACGCCACCCGCGTCCGGCTCAAGCCGCTCCCCTAGAGCAGCTCGATGACCTCGTGGACGGCATGCGTGCTCAGGGGGAACGCCCGATCGACTTCGACGACGGGGGCTCCGTCAGGACGACTGCCGGGGCTCGCGCCGAGCCGCCGCGGGCGTCACGACGGGTTGGGCGCACTCGCCTGGGCGGGTTCCTCGGATGTCGGCTGATCCGGACCGCCGGTCGGGCCGGCGGCGCCTAGTGCCGCTTCGATCCGGCGGTTGTTGGTCATGGACGCCGTGACGGCCGTCATCGCCAGGAGGAGGACCGCGGCGGCGTAGAGCGGCGTGCGGACGTCGTAGGTGGTGGCCAGCCAGCCGCCGAGGAACGCGCCGACGGGGGCCGCGCACATGGCGAGCATGCGGGAGGTGGAGGCGACCCGGCCCATGAGGTGGGCGGGGACGATCGCCTGCCTCAGGGAGGGTGCGAGCACCATCGTGGCGCCCATGCCGGCTCCGCAGACCGCGAGCGCGAGGCCGGCGACGTACGGGTCGGGGGCGGCGGCCAGGCCCAGGATGGCGAGCCCTTCGACGGCGGCTGTGCAGGTCAGAGCGGTACCGGTGCCGAGTCGCCGGCCGAGGGACGAGGCGATGCCCGCGCCGATCAGGCCGCCGGTGGCCTCCGCCGTCAGGAGCAGACCGAAGCCGTAGGTGTCGATGCCGAGGTGCTCGTGCGCGAAGAGGGCGAGGACGGTCTCCACGGCGAGGAAGGCGATGTTCCCGACCGCCGGGCGGAGCGCGAGCCCGAGCAGCAGCCGGTTCCGGAAGACGTACGAGGCGCCGGCCCGTGCCTGCCGAAGCAGTGATGCGCGAACCTCGGGCACGGGCCGGGGTGCGGCGGGAAGCGACCGTACGAGCAGCGCGGAGAGCAGGAACGACACCGCGTCGGCGAGCAGCGGCACCGCTCGCCCGAGCGCGAGCAGCGCACTGCCCGCGGGCGGGCCCGCGAAGCCGGACATGGCGGTCTGGGCGCCGCGCAAGCGAGAGTTGGCGCGCTCCAGGAGCGCGGGGTCGCGGCCGAGCAGGTCCGGCAGATAGGCCGTGGCGGCCGTGTCGAAGAACAGTCCGCCCAGGCCCAGCAGGAAGGCGACGGCCGCGAGGAGCGGAATGCTCAGGGCGTCGAGCGCGGCCGCTGCCGCCGGTATCGCGAGCAGTGCCGCTCGCGCCGCGTCCGTGACCCACATCGTGCGCCGGCGGTCCCAGCGGTCCACCAGCGCACCGCCGAGCACCCCGAAGAGCAGCCACGGCAGCGTCCCGGCGGCCGTGACGACGGCGAGCGCCATCGGATCCCGCGTCAGCGTCAGCGCGAGCAGCGGCAGCGCGGCATGTGACACACCGTCACCGAGCGAGGACACCGTCTGCGCGGTCCACAGCCGTCCGAACCCCGACGGCAACTTCTTGACGTCCGACGTCACTTGGCGCTCCGCTCGGCCTGCTCGCGCGGTGCCGGGTGGAACAGCGCGAAGACGAGGGACACGTCCGGCAGCGACGGGTCGGACAGCTGCCGGTACTCCTCCGCCAGGGCCTGCAGCCGAGCCCCCAGCTGCGCGAACTGCTCGTCGGTGAGCCGCAGGTGCGCCATCCCCACGTGCCGCTCGTCCACCGGCGACGCCTCAAGGTCCGCCACCGCGTGCCGCATCAGCACGTCCGGCCCTCCCTCGCCCGGATCCGGCAGCACGATCGACCGCGCGGCCATCGCGTAGTACCGCTCGGTGACGCCCCGAACCTTCCGCGTCCGTACCACCTTCACCAGCCCGGCCCGCTCCAGCAGCCGCACGTGATAGCTGGAACTCCCCTTCGCGAGGCCCACCCGCTCGGCGATCTGAGTGATCGTCGCCGGCTCGAAGCGGAGCACGGCCATGATCCGGTGGCGCGTGAGATTGGAGACGGCGCGCAGCTGCTCGTCCGTGGTGACGTGGAACGTCTCGGGAAGATCATCGGTAGGCATGCGAGTAATGGTCAACGATTCTTGACCATTAGGCAAGAGGGAATTCGGCTGGGATCCTCGGACTCCGCCGTCCGACGCGCGAGACCGAGGTCAGCTGTCGAGGTCGAACACGCCCCACGCGGTGAACGGTTCGGCCTGGACGTAGATCCTGCTTCCTCGGCCGACGACCCGTCGCCGGCCGGGGGCGGAGCCGTCGGGCAGGGTGAGCAGGCCTACGTCCGTGGGCTCGACGGACGTGTCGCCGATCCTCCCGTGGGCGAGTCGGTTCCGCTCCTCGCGGTAGCCGCCGTAGAAGGCCACCCGCTCGCCGTGGACGGCCACCGCGTGGGCGCCCCGTACGCGGTTCGCCCGCACGGTCACGGGCCGGCCGGGGCGCGTCGGGCGTATCTCGACGAGCTGGAAGTCGGTGGAGGGGCCGGCCCAGGCGACGGTACCCGAGACGTTCAGGGCGTAACAGTCGAAGAGGCCTGGGATGGGGGCTCCGTACGAGGTCCAGGCGAGTCGGCCCGTGGTGCTCCAGCGGCGGATGCCGACCGGGTTCTCGTCGAAGTGCCCGACCCGGATGTGGCCGGACTCGTCCACGAGCAGGTGCTCGATGGCGTCCCCGACGGAGAAGGACGAGGTCTCGCGGCCGAGCACGTCGAAGAGCTGGACCTGGTTCGCGTCCTGCTGCCTTCGTGTACGCGACGAGGCGACGACGAACCCGCCGTCGGGCAGGCGGTCGAGGTGCGGCCGGCGGGTTCGTACGGCGCTGAGCTCGGTGAGTTCGACGTGGCCGTCCGGTTCCACGGAAACGACCAGCGCGTCGAAGGGCGGGAGGTCGACGCCGGGCAGGGGAGCGCGTTCGGCGAGCAGCCAGTGGGCGGTGCCGAAGACGTCGACGGTGCTGGTCAGGACGTGGCGGTGATGGTGGGTGCGGGGGAGGCGGGCGTAGGGGACGAGGGCGGTGGTCGTCTGCGCTGACGGGTCGCAGGGCGGGGCCGTGCGGGGAACGTTCGCGCCGTCGCCGCTCGGGGCCGGTTCTCCTGACGCCCTGTGTCATGCCCATTGCCGAGGGGGGAACGCCTCGCTATGTTAATCGAAAATCACATCCGCGCGACGGGGCCCCGCAACACGCGCGCTGCTCTACCCGCATGTCCTCCAAGGAATCCCGACCCATCCGAATCCTCAGGGAAGCAGGTAAGTCAATGGAAAACCTCAGCAGGCGGAAGGCGCTGTCGCTCGGCGTCGCCCTCGGCCTCGTGGGCGTCGCGAACCCCGTCCGCGCGTGGGCGTCGACGGTCCCGGCGGCCGGAGCGGCCGCCGGGACCGATCCCGAGTGGATCTGGGACGACCTGGCGGACCCCCTGATGGCGTCGATGCTCGACCACGGCCACGTGCCGGCGATCAACACCGCGTGGGCGTCGTGGGTGAACAACGACGACCCGCTGCCCAGCGGCCTGCCCGCCGAGTTCGCCGCGTACCTGGGGCAGGTCAACAGGCTGCCCACGTGGGCCGACCCCGCCAAGCTCGCCCGCGCCGCCGACTTCAACCGGCGCAGGGACACGTACCTCTTCATGCTGTACGGCCTCGGCAGCGGCATCATGAGCACCGTCATCCCGCGCGAGGCCAAGAGCGTCTACTGGTCCGCGGGCGGCGCCGACATGCAGGACCGCGCGGCCAAGACGTTCACCTTCGGCTACGACCTGTCCGAGCTGGGCGCCTTCCGGCCGACGGGACAGTTCGTCGTGACCGCCAACAAGACGCGCGTCGTGCACGCGGCGGTGCGCCACCTGCTGCCGCAGTCGCCGCACTGGCGGGCGGTCGCCGACGAGACCATCCCCATCAGCGCCGCCGACATCCTCGTCACCTTCCACAGCCTCGGCACCTACGTGTACCGCAAGCTGCTCGACTGGCGCATCCCCTTCCCGGCCGCCGACCAGGAGGCGTTCCTGCACTCGTGGCAGGTCGCCATCCATCTGCTCGGCGTGCCCTACGAGCACATCCCCCGGACCTGGGCGGACGCCGAACGGCAGTCGGCGCAGGTCCTCACGCCGATCCTCACTCCGTCGACCGAGGGCATCGCCCTGGCCGAGGAGCTGCTCGGCCTGACCGCCCAGGTCGACCTGGGCGTCACCCGCGGGTTCCTCAACGAGTTCGTGCGCTACGTCCTCAGCGACGAGGTCGGCGACTGGCTGGGGCTGCGGCGCGACTACGCGGCGGCGGCGCTGGTCCGCACCGCCTGGCCGGCGTTCATCCTGTTCCGCGAGGGGCTGTCGCCGATCATGCCGGCCGGCTTCTACATGCTCGACCAGTTCGTGCGGGCCCTTGCCATGCTCTTCCTCAACAAGGGCTCCTCCGGCAAGACGACCCCCATCACGATCCCCACGGGGAACAGGGCGGCCTGAGGCCGGCCCCGCCGGTCCGTCCCTCCCGTGGCGACCGGCGCCGGGCCGCTCAGAGGCCCAGCGCCGCCATGGCCAGGGCGGTCGCGGCAGCCCGTTCGGCGGGGCCGTCCTGCCAGCGCAGATGGCGGCCCGCCTCCACCACCACACCGAACGCGGCGTGCGCCAGCGCCCTGGCCTGGCGCGAGTCCAGCTCCGGCCGGACCAGCCGCAGCTGCTGCTCCCAGATGCCGACGTGCCGCCGCTGGGCGAGGACCAGAGGGTCCCGCAGCCCGTCGGGAAGCCCGGGGAGCTCGGCCTCGGCGACGCTGTTGAGGTCGGTGTACTCGAAGCCGTACGCCACGTACGTCGCCGCCAGCGCGACGAGGGCCTCCCGCGGCTCCGTCACACCCTGGAGGCTCTGCTCCACGCCCTGGGACAGCAGCTCCGCCGCCTGGAGGCAGGCCGCGGCCAGGATGTCGATCTTTCCGGGGTAGTGGCGGTAGAGCGCGGACGGGGTCAGCCCCACCGCTTCCGCGATCTGTCCGTTCGTGACGTTGGCGAACCCGTCCCTGGCGAACAGCGGGACGGAGGCCGTGAGGATCTCGTCGCGGCGGGTGCGCGGCACCGGCCGCACGGGCAGCGCGACGGCGGGCGCGTCGCGCTGCCCCGCCGCCGGGTCGGTCGCGGCCACGCCCAGCGCGGACGCCACCAGCAGCTCTTCGGCCCGCCGGGGGGCGATGGAGGTGTGGTGCATCGTGATGGACCCGATCGCGCCGAGGGCCGCCGTGGCCCGCAGGCGCCCGTCGGACAGGGGACGCTCGTGCTGCACGGCGGCGTCCACCCGCTCCACGAGGCGGTCGAACTTCACCCTCAGCCGTCGGCGGTCCTCGCGGTTGAGGTACCGCGCCTCCCACCGGTACACGCCGCCCGACGCGCGGTGCGCGACGGTGATGCGGGCGGCGGCCGCCAGGACCTCGGCCAGGGGCGCCTCGGGCGCCACCTCGTCGAGCGCCTCCACCAGCCCGTCCACCATGACGTCGGCGCACTCCGCGAACAGCGCGTACTTGTTCGGGAAGTGCCGGTACAACGCCGTCGCGGTGATGCCCACCCCGACGGCGACCTCCTCCATCGAGGCGGCGTGGTAGCCGCGCTCGCTGAAGACCCGCCCGGCCGCGTCGAGGATGAGCTGCCTGCGGTTGCGCGGCCGGGTGGCCGGGACGGGCCGGGCGGACGGGGAGGCGGGAACCATGCCGATCAGTGAATCACACGCCGCCGGAGGGCAGGGACCTTCCGCCGCACCCCCGTCACCTGCCCGTCCCGACGGCCGGCGACGGACCGGTGAGAGGGCGCGTCCCCGGACGGGGTTCACACGTCCTCTTCGGTCTCCGGGGCGCGTTCGAGGAAGAAGTAGAGGTAGGGGCCCTCGGCAGGCACCCCCTTGGCGTTCATGATCCCCATCAGCGTGGTGTCGTCCACCCGCTTGAAGTGGTCGAGGACCGGCTGCCCGTCGTAGACCATGGTGGCCGTCGTCTCCCCACGGAACTCGACGCTCCACAAGCTGGCCTCGCCCTTGCCGAGCGCGCGGTCGGAGTAGAACGCCCCCTCGGCGTCCCGGCAGATCAAGGGCTTGGCGTCGTGCGGGGAGAGGAACGTCTTGCCGTACCAGCCGGCCTTCTCCAGCGTGCCGTTCAGAGGATGGCCGGTGCGGAACTCGCCGCCCTTCCACGCGCCGAGGACGTCCTCGGGGCGGACGGTGGCCAATGCGGCCCAGATCGCGTCGAGCACGGCCGGGTCGACCGGTCCGTCCTGCTCCCGCAGCTCCTGGAGCCGCCGGAACCGGGCGCGGGCTTCGTACACGTCCATGCGGATGTCCTCTCGTCGGTGCCGGCGGCGCGGGATGCGGACCGCCGGCGGTGCGGGCGCGAGCGCGCGGTGCGCACGCGCGGGCCGTTGCGCGTACGGGTGTGATGACGGGAATACGGCAGGGGCGCCCGCGCCGCTCCCGACCATGGAGGAACGGGTCGTCGAGGACGCGCCGGCCGGCGGCTCAACGACGCCGGTGAAGGAACCGGGCGAGTCGCACCGCCCGTTCGCGGGTCGCCTCCGGGACCGCGAAAGACGTCAGGGCGATCGGCGGGGCGAACCGCTGTACCGTCATCGACTGCACGGAGCTGAAGGCCCGTAGCCCCTCCTCGCCGTGGATCCGTCCGAAGCCCGACTCCCGCGCACCGCCGAACGGCAGCGCGGGCACCGCCGCGAAGCCCAGCACCGAGTTCACCGACACGGCCCCCGCGCGCAGCCGCGCGGCGATCGCCGCCCCCGCCCGTCCGCTGCCGCAGAACACCGCGGCCCCCAGGGCGTACCGGGAGGCGTTGGCCCGCTCCACCGCCTCGTCCACGTCGGCGACCGCGTTGACGACCACCACCGGCCCGAAGGTCTCCTCCGTCATGGCCGCCGCGTCCTCCGGGACGTCGGTCAGCACCACCGGCGAGACGTACGGGGTGTTCACCGACCCGGGCCCGCCCAGCAGTGCCCGGGCCCCCTCGGCGAGCGCACCGGTGACGTGCCGCTCGACGACGGCGACCTGGGCCGGCAGCGTCATCGGGCCGTAGGCGGAGTCCGCCGCGTCCCCGACCCGCAGCGCCCCGGCCCGCTCCACCACCCGCTCGCACAGCGCCGCGTGGACCTCGCGCACGGCGTAGACGCGCTCCACCCCCGCGCAGGTCTGCCCGGCGTTGCTCAGCGCGCCCCACACGATCGCGTCGGCCGCCGCCTCCAGGTCCGCGTCCGCGGTGACGATCACCGCGTCCTTCCCGCCGCACTCGGCGAGGAACGGCGTCAGCGTCCGCGCGCACGTCTCCATCACCGTACGGGCGGTCCCCGGCGAACCGGTGAACGCCAGCTTGTCGACCCCCGACCGCGCCAGGGCGTCGCCGGTGGACGCCGGGCCGGTGACGGTGGTGAGCAGCCCGGCGTGTTCGGGCACGGCACGGTCGAAGATCCGGGCGAGCAGGACCCCGGTGCCCGGGGTCAGTTCGGACGGTTTGAAGACCACGGCGTTGCCCGCCGCCAGGGCGTAGCCGAGGGACCCCATCGGCGTGTACAGCGGATAGTTCCAGGGGCCGATCACCCCGACCACGCCCAGCGGCCGGTGCACCAGGGAGGCCCGCTGGTGGACGGCGAAGAGGCCGGCGCCCACCGTGCGCCGACGCAGGACGCGCCCGGCGTTGCGGGCGGCCCAGGCCAGGTGTTCCAGGGTGAGTACGACCTCCAGCGCCGCGTCCCCGGCGGGCTTGCCGGTCTCCTCGGCGATGACGCCCGCCATCGCGTCCAGATCGGTGGCGAGCGCCTTCTTCCAGCGCAGCAGGTGGTCGCGGCGCCGGGCGGCGGGCAGGGCCGCCCACTTCTCCTGGGCGGTCCGGGCCCGGGCGACGGCGCGGGAGACTTCCTCCGGCCCGTCCACCGGGTGCTCGGCGATCGGCGCGCCGGTCGCGGGGGAGTGGACGGCGAAGACCGCGGCGGCCGGGGTGGTGTCGGTCATCAGGGCTCCTGACGGGAGGCGTGGGCGGTGGACGGCGGCACGGGGGGAGGAGGGGCGAGGGACGGCCGTGGCGAGGTCTCGCCCTCGCGCGGTTCCGGTGCGCGGGAGTGGGCCCAGTGGGGGCCCAGGTCGTCGAGGGTCCAGCCGAAGGGGTAGGTGCGCGCCACGGGTTTGCGGGGCAGCCGCTCCGGCCGGCCGGGCAGCAGGCGGATCGCCACGGCCCGGACGCGGAAAGCGCGGTGGACCACGGCCCGGAGCCAGCGCGGCTGCGGGCGGAAACCGAGCGCCTCCAGCAGCGGCTCGTCCAGGACGGCGAGCACGACGCGGGACGCCACCCTCCGCAGGGGAGCCGGGTACCAGGCGGCCATGACCCGCAGCGTCGCCGCCGCGACCCTGCGGTTGGCGGGGTCGTACGCGAACATCTCGCGCTCGTAGTCGTCGTGGAGCCGCTCGAAGGCGGCGTAGGTGTCGGGCACTCCGGAGATGCCCATCATCTCGCCCATCCTCCGCCCCACCAGAGCCAGGCTCTCGGTCTCCTGCCGGGACAGCCGCCGCCAGCCGTACCGGTCGATCCACCGCTTCGGCCCCACCACCGTGGTGGCCAGGACGTAGAGGAAGTCCTCGTTCGGGATGCGGTAGCGCCCGTGGATGCGGTTCAGGTGGCCGACTGCCGCCCTGCCGTGCTCCGAGTCCATTCCCTCGCGCACGAGTTCGTAGGCGAGCAGCACCGTGTCGTCGTACCGCTTCTGGCCTGCCCGCTCGAACTCCTGCGTACGGTCCAGGAGCCGGGAGACGCGCGGCACGCCGTAGTCGCGGAGGAAGGCGACCGACGTCCCGTGGAGGTAGTCGCGGGGGAACTCGTACTGCGTGATCCACCGGAAGATCAGCTCGTGGTCCTGCCGCGGATCCATGCGCCGGATGCGGCGGAGCCGGCTGTAGCGGCCCATGGACGATCCCTCCTGTCGGCACCGCCGCCACCGGCGCGCGGTGCGAGTGAACGTGGGGAAGATGCGAGGTGGGGGGCGGTGCCGGGACGGCGGCGTCATCGCCCTGCTGCGGCGCGCGCCCAGGACGTCGTCCCTGGGACGGTGGGGGTCCCGGACGGCCCCGTCGGCCGTCGACCGTCTGCCGTCTGCCGTCTGCCGTCTGCCGTCTGCCGTCTGCCGTCTGCCGACGGGGCGCGGTCGCACTACGCCGTGGGCGTCCCGCCCGCCCGGGCGAACGCCGGAGCCGGGCCGGGGCCGTCGGCGAACGTCACCGACAGCCGCTCGATCACGTCCCGTGCCTCGCGCACGATCCGCTCCACGAGCACGCCGGCCGGGGCGATGTCGCGCACCAGCCCCTGGGACAGGCCGACGGACCAGATGCCGGCGTCGAGGTCGCCGTCCTCGAAGACCCTGCGACCGCGCGCCCCCGCCACCAGCGCCCGGACGTCCTCGAACGCCCCGCCGTCCGCCAGGATCCGGACGACCTCCTCGCTGACGGCGTTGCGGGCCACGCGGGCCGTGTTGCGCAACTCCCGGAAGACGAGCCGGGTGTCGAGCTCGGACGCCTCGACGATCCTCCGTTTGACGGCATCGGCCACCGGCGCCTCCGCGGAACAGAGGAAACGGGTCCCCATGTTGACCCCGTCCGCGCCGAGCGCCAGCGCCGCCGCCAGACCGCGCCCGTCGGTGAAGCCGCCCGAGGCGATGAAGGGGATCGTCAGCGCGTCGGCGGCGGCGGGGATCAGCACCAGACCCGGCACGTCGTCCTCGCCGGGATGGCCCGCGCACTCGAATCCGTCGATCGACACCGCGGCCACCCCGAGCCGCTCCGCCTTCACGGCGTGCCGCACGCTCGTGCACTTGTGGACGACCCGCACACCATGGCTCGCGAAGAACTCCATGTGAGGTTCGGGGCTGGACCCCGCCGTCTCGACGATCGTCACCCCGGAGTCGACGATCGCCCGCCGGTACTCGTCGTACGGCGGCGGCGTGATCGTCGGCAGGATCGTGAGGTTGACCCCGAACGGCTTGTCGGTGAGCGCGCGGGTCCGCTCGATCTCCCGTGCCAGATCCGCCGGGGTGGGCTGGGTGAGGGCCGTGACGATGCCGAGCCCGCCGGCCTCCGAGACGGCGGCGGCCAGTTCGGCCCGCCCCACCCACATCATCCCGCCCTGCACCACCGGGTGTTCGATCCCCAGCAGCTCCGTGAACCGGGTGCGCAGGCGCGGCGCGGCGGTGACGGCCTCAGACATACGTCTCGCCCCGCTCGGCGCGCTCCACCAGTGACGCGGGTGGCAGGAACCGGTCGCCGTAGGCCGCGGCCAGTTCGCGCGCCCGGGCGACGAAGCCCGGCAGGCCGCCCTCGTACTGGTTGACGTACTGCAGGACGCCGCCGGTCCAGGCCGGGAAGCCGATGCCCTGGATCGAGCCCACGTTCGCGTCGGCCACGCTGGTCAGCACGCCCGTGTCGAGGCAGTCGACGGTGTCGAGCGCCTCGGCGAACAGCATGCGCTCCTGGAGGTCCCGCAGCGGCAGCACGAGCCGCCCCGAACCGTACCGCTCGCGGACGCCCGGCCAGATCCCGGTCCGCCTGCCCGAGGCGTCGTAGTCGTACCAGCCGGCGCGCTCGCGCCGTCCGACGCGGCCCTGCTCCAGCATCCAGTCGACGACGTCCTCCGAGGGGTGCGCCACCCAGGTCTTCCCTTCGGCCTCCTCGGCGGCCCGGGTCTCGACGCGGATCCGCTGTGTCAGGGAGAGGGTCAGCTCGTCAAGCAGCTGGAGCGCGCCCGCCGGGTAGCCGGCCTGGAGCGCGGCCTGCTCGACGCTGGCCGGCTCGACACCCTCGCCGACGGCGGCGACGGCCTCGGCGATGAAGCGGCCGATCACCCGCGAGGTGAAGAAGCCCCGCGAGTCGTTGACCACGATGGGGGTCTTGCCGATCTGCAGGACGTAGTCGAAGACCTTGGCCAGCGTCTCGTCGGAGGTGTGCTCGCCCCGGACGATCTCGACCAGGGACATCTTGTCGACCGGGCTGAAGAAGTGGATGCCGATGAAGTCGCGCTCGCGCGCCACCCCCTTGGCCAGCAGGCTGATCGGCAGGGTGGAGGTGTTGGACCCGAGGACCGCGTCGGGGTCCACGACGTCCTGGATCTCCTGGAAGACCCGCTGCTTCACCGGCACCGACTCGAAGACGGCCTCGATGACGAAGTCCACCCCGGCGAAGTCGGCCGCCTCCGCCGTCGTGCGGATCCGCCCCAGCAGCGCGTCCGAGCGCTCCCGGGAGGTCCGGCCCGAGGCCAGCGCCTTCGACTCCAGCGTCCGGGAGTACTCCTTGCCCCGCTCCGCGGCCTCGGGCGTGACGTCCTTGAGGACGACGTCGATGCCGGCCTTGGCGCTCACGTAGGCGATGCCCGCGCCCATCATGCCCGCGCCGACGACCCCGACCTTCCGTGCGGCGAAGCGCCCGAACCCGGCAGGGCGGCTCGCGCCGGAGCCGATCTCCTGCAGATCGAAGAAGAACGCCTTGATCATGTTCTTGGTGACCTGCCCGCCGAGCAGGCTGACCAGGTACCTGGTCTCCACCCGCGAGGCGGTGTCGAAGTCGACGTGGGCGCCCTCGACGGCGGCGGCCAGCGCGGCGCGCGGCGCCGGCATCGGCGCCCCCCGGGTCCGCTTGCGCAGCAGCCCCGACAGCACCGGCAGGGTCCCGGCGACCTCAGGGCTCCCCACCTCGCCTCCCGGGAGGCGGAAGCCCTTCGCGTCCCACGGCTGCGACGCGTCCGGATGCCCGGCGATCCAGGCCCGCGCCCGGACCTCGGCCTCCTCGGCGTCCGGGGCCAGCTCGTCGACGAGACCGGCGGCCAGGGCCTCCCGGGCGTCGAACTTCCGTGCGGACAGG
The DNA here is from genome assembly GCF_040633895.1 of Streptomyces sp. NPDC007863. Taxonomy (NCBI): domain Bacteria; kingdom Bacillati; phylum Actinomycetota; class Actinomycetes; order Kitasatosporales; family Streptomycetaceae; genus Streptomyces; species Streptomyces sp. NPDC007863. The sequence goes on along the minus strand of NZ_JBEYEI010000024.1, from coordinate 110,755 downwards.
ATGATGTCGGAGAGGGCCTTGTGCAGGCCGAACATGCGCACCGTACGGGTGATGCCGCCCCCGCCGGGCAGCAGGCCGAGGCCGACCTCGGGCAGGCCGAAACGGCTGCCGGGCAGGTCGACGGCGATCCGGTGGTGGGCGCAGAGGGCGACCTCCAGGCCGCCGCCCAGGGCGGTGCCGTTCAGCACCGCGACGACCGGCCGGCCGAGCTTCTCCAGCCGGCGCATCCAGTCCTTCATACGGTCGATGTACGCGGTCTCCTCGGCCGCCCTGTCGGCGCTGCCCGCGCGCAGCCGGTTCAGGTCGCCGCCCGCGAAGAAGGTCTTCTTGGCGGAGACCAGCAGGACGCCGGTGATCTCGTCGCGTTCGGCCTCCAGCCTCGGGACGCACTCCTCCAGACCGGCCATGAAGGCGTCGTTCATGGTGTTGACCGAGGAGGCGGGGTCGTCCAGGACGAGGGTGACGACGCCGTCGGCGTCGCGCACGGAAGAGATGGCGGATGCGGTCATGTCGGTGGTTCCCTTTCGTCGCGCGGGGTCAGAGGCGTTCGATGACGGTGGCGATGCCCATCCCGGCGCCGACGCAGAGCGTCGCGAGACCGCGGCGGCCGCCGGTCCGCTCCAGCTCGTCGAGGAGGGTGCCGAGGATCATGGCTCCGGTGGCGCCCAGCGGGTGGCCCAGCGCGATGGCCCCGCCGTTGACGTTGACCTTGTCGTCGGGGACCTTCAGGTCGCGCTGCCACTTCATGACGACCGCCGCGAACGCCTCGTTCAGTTCGAACAGGTCGATGTCGTCGATCTCCAGGCCCGCCGCCGCCAGGACCTTCCTGGTGGCGGGCGTCGGACCGGTGAGCATGATCGTGGGCTCGGAGCCGGTCACGGCCGTCGCCACGATCCGGGCGCGCGGGACGAGACCGAGGCGCTCGCCGATCTCCCGGCTGCCGACCAGGGTGAGCGCGGCGCCGTCGACGATGCCGGAGCTGTTGCCCGCGTGGTGGACGTGCTGGATCCGCTCCAGGTGGTGGTACTTCTGCAGGGCGACCGCGTCGAAACCGGCCGCCGCGCCGACACCGGCGAAGGCGGCGGGCAGCGCGGCGAGGCTCTCCGCCGTGGTGCCGGGGCGACGGTGCTCGTCGTGGTCGAGCAGCAGGACCCCGTTCATGTCGCGGACGGGGACGACCGACCTGCCGAAGCGCCCCTCGCGCCAGGCGGTTTCGGCCCGCTCCTGCGAGCGGGCCGCGTAGGCGTCGACGTCCTCGCGGGTGAAGCCCTCCAGGATCGCGATCAGGTCGGCGCCGATGCCCTGGGGCACGAAGTACGCGTCGTGGGCGGTGGTGGGGTCCTGCGCGTAGGCGCCGCCGTCCGAGCCGAGGGGGACCCGCGACATCGACTCGACCCCGCCCGCCAGGACGAGGCTCTCGTACCCCGAGGCCACCTTCTGGGCGGCGAGGTTGACCGCCTCCAGACCGGAGGCGCAGAAACGGTTCACCTGAACGCCGGCCACCGTGTGCGGCAGCCCCGCCACCAGCGCGGCGGTACGGGCGATGTCGCCGCCCTGCTCACCGACCGGCGACACCACGCCGAGCACGATGTCGTCGATCACCTCCGGGTCGAGCGACGGATGGCGCTCCTGGATCGCGTGGATCAGCCCCACGACCAGGTCGACCGGCTTGGTGCCGTGCAGCGCGCCGCCGCGGTTCCTGCCGCGCGGCGTCCGAACGGCGTCGTAGATGTAGGCGTCGGACATGACGCTCCCTTTCGTGGGACGGGAAGGGTCCGGAGAGGCCCGGACGCCGGGGTGCTCGACGGGGGGCGGGACGCCCCGGAGCGGAGGGAGGGGTGCGGGCCTTCGCCGTCTTCGGGGAGGACCCCGGGCGTGGGGCGTTAGCCGCTGGGGTAGATACCTGGGTCTGGGGCGCCTGCCCTCGGGCAGGGCCTAGAGGCCCAGGTCGCGGCCGACGATCTCTTTCATGATCTCGGTGGTGCCGCCGTAGATGGTGGTGATGCGCGAGTCGAGGTAGTCGTGCGCGATGCGGTACTCCAGCATGTAGCCGTAGGCGCCGTGGAGTTGCAGGCAGCGCCCGACGGCGTTCACGTACTGCTCCGTGGCCCAGAACTTCGCGGCGGCCGCGTCCACCGCGGTGAGCTCGCCCCGGGAGTGCCGGGCGAGAAGGTCGTCCAGATGGGAGCGGCCCACCCGGGCCGTGGTGACCATCTCCGCGAGCTCGAAACGGGTGTTCTGGAAGGAGCCGATCGCCCGGCCGAACGCCTTGCGCTCCTTCACGTACTCCAGGGTCCGTTCGAGCACGCCCTCCATGGACGCCACCGCGTTGGCGGCGATCGAGATCCGCTCCTGGGGGAGGTTGCGCATCAGCGCGGCGAAGCCCGAGCCCTCCTCGCCGAGGAGGTTGGCCGCCGGGACCCGCACGTCGTGGAAGAACAACTCGCTGGTGTCCTGGGCGTGCAGACCGACCTTCTCCAGGTTGCGCCCCCGGGCGAAGCCGGGCCTGTCGGCCTCGACGACCAGCAGGCTGATCCCGCCGTGCCGGTCGGGCCCGGTGCGCACGGCCGTCACGACGAGGTCGGCGTTCTGCCCGTTGGATATGAAGACCTTGCTGCCGTTGAGCACGTACTCGTCGCCGTCGAGGACGGCCGTGGTGGCGATGCCGGCCAGATCACTGCCGGTGCCGGGCTCGGTCATCGCCACGGCGACGATCAGCTCCCCGGCGGCGATGCCGGGCAGCCACCGGGCCTTCTGCTCGTCGTCGGTCAGATCGGTGAAGTAGGGCACCACGATGTCGTTGGAGAGCGTCACCCCGGCGAGCCCGTCGGACGCCGGATGACGGGAGAACTCCTCGCCGATCACGGAGTTGAAACGGTAGTCGGTCACCCCGCCGCCGCCGTACTCCTCGGGGATGTTGAAACCGAGGATGCCCGCGCGGGCGGCCTCCTCGAACAGGGCGCGGTCGACCCGCCCCTCGGAGCGCCACCGTGCGGCGTGCGGGGCGGCGTGCTTGTCGGCGAAGGCACGGGCCGTCTTCCTCAGGAGCTCGTGCTCGTGCTCGTAGAGCGCGCGTCGGGCGGAGATCACGTCGGTCATGGGGACCCCTGTCTCGGATCGGGTGATGGGGCGGGCGCGTCGTCGTGCCCGGGAGCGCGTCCGGGCGAGAGATGACCGGGCGGGAGATGAAGGGAGTGCGAGTGAAGGGGGGTGTCGGTGAAGGGGGTGGGGGTGAAGGGGCGGGGCGGTCAGGTCCCGGGCAGGAGGACGGCCTTCAGCGTCAGCCCGGCCCGTTGGTCCGCCACCGCGCGCTCGATGTCGCCGAGGGCGTAGGTGGTCACCAGCCGGTCGAGGGGCAGCAGTCCGTCGCGGTGGCGCCGGACCAGCTCGGGTATGAGAAGAGCGGGTTCGGCGTCGCCCTCGACACAGCCGAACAGCCGCAGCCCGCGCATCGTCAGGGACCGGACGTCGAGGGGGATCTCGGCGGGGCCGAGCCCGACGACCGCGAGCGCGCCGCGCGGCCGGAGCAGGGAGAGCGCGCGGGCGATCGCCTCGGGCCGCCCCGTGGTGTCGAGGGCGTGGGTCACCGGGGGGATCGGCTCGTCCAGCGAGGCGACGGCCGAGGCACCGTGAGAGGCGAGCAGCGCCCGGCGGGCCTCGACCGGCTCCGCCACGACGACCTCGACGCCCTCGGAGAGCGCCGTGAGCGCCGCGGCGGCCCCCACGCCGCCGGCGCCGACGACCAGGAGCCGGTCGCGGGGCCGGGGCCGCAGGACGTTGAGCACCGCGCCCGCGCCGGTCAGGAAGCCGCAGCCCAGAGGAGCGGCGACCGCAGGCGACAGGTCCCCCACGGGGACGCAGGACCGGGCGCCGGCCAGGACCGACGTCGCGAAGGACGACTGACCGAAGAAGGAGCCGAACACGGGTTCACCCCCGACGCGCAGGGTCGGTGAGCCGTCCCGGCGCCGCCCCGAGCCGTTGAGCGCGGCCGAGTGGGCGCAGTACCCGGGGAAGCCGGACCGGCACGGGTCGCACTCTCCGCAGGAGGCGAAGGAGAGCACCACCCGGTCGCCGACCGCGAGCCCTTCCGCGCGGGGGCCCAGGCGCTCCACGGTGCCGCACCCCTCGTGCCCCAGCACGGCCGAACGGCTGCCGAGCCGCTTCTGGGCCAGGAGGTCCGTGTGGCACACCCCGACGGCCTCGACGCGGACGACGACCTCGTCGTCGCGGGGCGCGTCCAGTTCGGCCTCGACGAGTTCGCCGAGCGCGGAGCCATGGGAAAGCAGGACGGAGATCCTCGTACCGGCCCCGGCCCCGTCCTTGGCTCCTGCCCCGGCCTTGGGGCGGTGCTCGTACGCGGACACCGTGCCCGTCGCGCCGCTCACCGCACACCCGGCCGACGGCACGGGGCCGGTCGGCTGTCGGTCCGGTGCGGGACGACGGTCCGGTTCTCGGTGTACTTGCGGATGCCCTCGGCCCCGGGGCGTCGGCCGAGCCTGCTGCCGTCCATGCCGCCCATGCCCGCTTCGGTGGCACGGTCGTTGACGTTGACGTTGATCGCACCGGTGTGGAGCAAGCCTGCGGGGGTGACGCCCTGCTGGACCGGCGGGGCGTGGAACAACGGGCCGACGCGCGGCAGCGCCCGCCTGCCCGTCAGTACGCTCGCCCCCTGGACGCAGGCGTCGCCGCCCTGCGCCCCGACCGTGGCGTGCCGCGCCGGGGAGACCAGAGAACCGTGGTCGGAGGCGTAGTAGCCACTGGGCCGCAGCGCCGCTGTCGCCTGGACGAGCCGTCTGGCGGCGCGCTCCGCTACGTCGCATCCGGTCGCGGTCGGCCCGGTGAAGCAGACGAACCCGCCGGCGTTACCCAGGGAGGTGCCCGCCGCCCCGTCGTCGGCTGCTCCGCCCCACACCCCGGCGGGCGGTCCCGCCTCGCCCAGCCGCGCCCGGAGCACGTCATCGCCCCCGAGGCAGAGGGGGAGGTGACGGGGGAAGAGGACGCCGACCGTGCCCTTCGGCACTCGCGTCTCCCTGATCTTGGTCGGGCCGGCAACCCTCCCGTGTCCACGGCGGGCCGCCAGATGCCGGTCGGCGCGTCGTCCGTAGTGCCGGGCGATGGCCGCGACCCGCGCCACGTCCTGCCCGGTCAGCCGGTCGGTCACCCAGGAGGTGCGAGGCACGGCCGCCACCGGCGGGGGCTCTTCGGTCTGTTCCTTCTCCGTGCTCATGGGGCTCCTTGAGGTGCCGACGGACGCGGGGGCAGGGGGCGGCTTCCGGCAGCGCGCAGCCAACCCCACCGACGATCGAACGCATCGTTATGTTAATCAGGAATCACATCGGAGAACAAGCGTGTTGCGTGAGTGAACCCCCTGCTCGCCATCGATGCGGCAGGGTCCTTCCCCGGCTGAGGCTGGTCGGAAAGTGAAGGGAAAATCTCGCCAGGAGGCGGAGTTGACCGGTCGACACCACCCTCGGGGTCCCACGGGCGGCGGCGAGCTTGCCCCCGGTGCCTCGGTGTGGTCGCCCGAGGGCTGCTGCCGGTCGGCGCGTCGGGGCAGCCGGTCGATCACCTGACGCGCAGTCACGACCTCCGACTCCGTGGCCCGCCGTCGCCCGTGGCGGCATGCGCGTGGCCAGGGCGTGCCCCCTGGGGTGCGTCGAGACCCGTCCGCGGGCCTTGCCGCCGGCTTCGCCGCCGGGATGGTCCCGGTCCGACCACCCGCCCGGCAAGCCGGCCGAGGCGCGTGAAAGATGTGATTCTCGATTAACAAGAATCTTCCTGGGCGGCTACTTCTCATGCATAGTGGCCGCAGGCTCCACCTCCATCCGCTTGGAATCCGAGGAGTGGCATGTCCACCGGTACGGCTCCCGCATGGTCTTTTCGGCACCACTGGATGGCCCAGGCGGCCACACACGCCACGATGCGCCCCGACAAGCCCGCCCTGCGATACGCGGGAGCCACCACGACCTGGGCTCGGCTGTCGGAGCGTTCCCTCCGGCTCGCCGCCGCCCTCGCCGACCGGGGCGTGCGGGCCGGTGACCGCGTGGCCATGCTGACCCTCAACCACCCCTGGTTCGTGGAGAGCGTCTTCGCGGCGAACAGCCTGGGCGCCATCGCCGTCCCGCTCAGTTTCCGGCTCGCGCCCCCGGAGCTCGGATACATCCTGGACGACTGCACCCCGGCAGCCGTCGTGGTCGACGCCCGGCTCCTCCCGATGTTCCGGGCGACCCCGGCCGCCGCCTCCGTCGCCACGGTGATCGTCATCACCGACCCGGACGCGCTCGGGGGAGAGGCCGGGGGAGAGGCCGGGGGAGAGGCCGGGGGAGAGGCCAGGGAGGAGATCGGGTACGAGGAGTGCCTGGCCGCGTACGGGCCCATGGAACTCCCCGACGTCAGCGAGGAGTCCACCGCGCTGATCATGTACACCTCGGGCACCACCGGTCGCCCCAAGGGCGTGCTGCTCTCCCACCGCAACATGCAGGTGCAGGCCATCACCTGCATCCGGGCGATGGACATGTCCGACGACTCCGACGTCAGCTTCCTCACGGCGCCGTTCTTCCACATCGCCGGCCTGGGCTCGATCGTCGCCGCCTTCCTCCTCGGCGGCACGGTGGTGATCCACCCGCTCGGCGCCTTCGACCCGAAGGCCGTCCTCGACGCCTACGAACGGGAGGGCGCCACCATCGTCTTCAACGTGCCCCAGCAGTGGGACCTGATCTGCGCCCAGCCCGACATCGACAAGCGCGATCTCAAGCTGCGCGTCATCAGCTGGGGCGCGGCTCCGGCCACCGACACGACCCTGAGGGCCATGGAACGGAGTTTCCCCGCCGCGCTCAACGTCGCGGTCTTCGGCCAGACGGAGACCTCGCCCATCACCTGTGTCCTGCGCGGCGAGGACTCCCTGCGCAAGCTGGGCTCGGTGGGCCGGCCGATCCCGAACGTCCAGTACCGCATCGTCGACGACGCCATGAACGACGTGCCGAAGGGCGACGTCGGAGAGATCGTCTACCGCGGCCCGACGGTCACCCAGGGGTACTGGAACAAGCCCGAGGAGACCGCGGACGCCTTCCACGGCGGCTGGTTCCACTCCGGGGACCTGGTCAGGCAGGACGAGGAGGGCTTCGTCTGGGTGGTCGACCGCAAGAAGGACATGATCATCAGCGGCGGGGAGAACATCTACTGCGCCGAGCTGGAGAACGTCATCGCCGAACACCCCTCGGTGCGCGAGGTGGCGGTGGTCGGAAGGCCCGACGAGCGCTGGGGGCAGATCCCCGTCGCGTTCGTCGCGGTCGCCCCGGACGCCGACCTGGCGCTTCCCGACCTGCTCGGCTTCCTCGGCGGGAAGCTCGCCTCCTTCAAGATGCCCAAAGACCTGGTGACGCTTCCCCAGCTGCCCCGCAACGCCGGCGGAAAGGTCACCAAGGGCGCCCTGCGCGCCCTCGCCCAAGCCCCTCAGTCGAGCCACCCGCGTCGGCTCTGACCAGAAGCCTCGACCCCCGCGAGGAGAGACCGCGCACCCCCGACCGCGCACCCCCGACCGCGCCGCCCCGGCCGTGCCGCCGACGACGGATCGCCCCCGCCGAGAACGCGCCGGTGTCGTGATCGGCACGGGCGTCGCCGGCGGTGCGGGATGACGATCCCGGTGCCCTGGTGAACCGCACATCAAGGACGCCCGCCGGCTCGCGGGCGTCCTGCGGCTCTGCATCGAGAAGGACGTCCCACTGGTCTTCCTCTGAACCCCCGTGACCACGGAACCCCGCCTACGGGACAACTTTTGGTTGTCAGTGGCGCGGTTGCCGACGAGCACGACGAGCGCGACGAGCACGACGAGCTGGCCGGGCACGACGAGCACCGCGGCCTCGTCTGGGCCCATCGCCCCGGCGAATCCCACGCCTGTATCGGGTCCTCTTGGTCGACAAACCTGCGGAGGTCCCCTGCGTCCGGGACTTTGGCCCCCTTCTTTTCCCGCGCGCAGTCGACTTTCTTCCCGAATGAAGAAGGAGGGCGTTCGGGTTTTCTCGGCCGAGTGCGGTCGAAAGGGCAGGCGTTTTCGTGGGTCGCTGTTCGGCGGCAGCGGGACCCTGGTGCCGTAATTCCCTTGAGTCGACGGTCTGTTCGCGGTCCGCACCGGACCGAAGGCCCCTCCCCGAAGGGTCAAAGGTCCTGTCCGGCCATCCTTCGAAGCCGCTTGTTGGAGCCCGGTAAAGGGTCTTGTACGGTGAATTTGCGCACACCGCGGAACCCTTTTCCTGGAATTACCGTCCGCGGATCTGTCGAAATTCCGCCCAGGGGCCCCAGCGCCGTGGGCCCTCAGGAGCCGACATGAACAGCACGTACGAACCCGAAGCCGAACTCTCACCGTCCCGAGCCTCCGTGGCCCCGACGCCGGACCAGGACGCCGATTCCCCACGGGGGGGGAAAGGACGTCGCCGTCCTCTCCGGGCCGGTCCGGGTCTCGGCGGCGGCGGTCGCTCGTCGTGGCCGAGGCCGTCGTCCTGACCCTCCTCGTCCTCGCCGTGTTCGCCACCGGCCTGCTCCTCGCCGGATAAGCGTCCGTCCCCCTGCCCGATCATCCCTCGCGCTCATGTGACCACCGGAGTTCACCATGACCGACCTGCAGACACCCCCCTCCGTCCACACCCCTGCGGCGCCGTCTCCACCGGGTGGGCGGTCCTCCGAGCGGCCTGCCCGGGCGCGTGACGCCACGGCGCGGTCGCAGGGCGGCAAGCGTGCCGGTCTCGCCCTGACGACGATGGTCGGCATGGTCGTCGGCTCCATGGTCGGGGCCGGAGTGTTCTCCCTGCCGGGCCGTTTCGCCCAGGAGACCGGTGTGGGCGGTGCCCTCATCGCCTGGGCCGTCGCGGGCACCGGCATGCTGATGCTGGCGCTGGTGTTCCAGCGGCTCGCCGTCCGCCGGCCGGATCTCGACTCGGGCGTGTACGCCTACGCCAAGGCCGGGTTCGGGCAGTACACCGGCTTCCTCTCCGCCATCGGTTTCTGGGCCAGCGCCTGCGTCGGCAACGTCACCTACTGGGTGCTGATCATGTCCACGTTGGGTGCGCTCTGGCCCGCCCTCGGAGCGGGTGACACCCTGCTCGCCGCCGCGCTGTCGACCGCGGGCCTGTGGGCCTTCTACTTCCTCGTCCGGCGCGGCGTACGGGAAGCGGCGCTCCTCAACCGCATCGTCACCGCGGCGAAGGTGGTGCCGATCCTCGTCTTCGTCGTCCTGGCGCTGTTCTTCTTCGACCCGGGCGTGTTCGCCGACAACTTCGGCGGCGCCGCCTACGCGGGATCACTGTTCGACCAGGTCGCCGGCACCATGCTGATCACCGTCTTCGTGTTCCTCGGCATCGAGGCGGCCAGCGTCTACTCGCGGCACGCCCGGCGCCGGGAGGACGTCGGACGGGCCACGGTCCTGGGGTTCCTGGGCGTCTTCGCCGTCTTCGCGTCGGTCACGATCGTGTCGTACGGGATCATGCCGGTGGGCGAGATCGCCGAGCTGCGGCAGCCGTCGATGGCCGGGGTCCTGGAGCACGCGGTCGGGCCCTGGGGCACGGCGTTCGTCAGCGCCGGGCTGATCGTCTCGGTGCTCGGCGCGTACCTCGCGTGGACGCTGATGGCGGCCGAGGTCCTCCACGTGGCGGCCCGGAACGACGACATGCCCCGCTTCCTCCAGCGCACCGCACACGGCGACGTACCGTCGTCCGCGCTGCTGATGAGCACGCTGCTGTCGCAGGTGGCGCTCGTGATCACGATGTTCTCCGAGAACGCCTTCAACTTCGCCCTCGACCTCACCAGCGCCCTCTCCCTGATCCCGTTCCTGCTCGCCGCCGGATTCGCGGTGCGGTACGCCCTCGGCACCGGGACCACGCGGGGCCCCGCTCCCGCGAGGTTCCGGCAGCGGCGCGCGGTGCAGCTCGTGGTCCCCGTCGCCGCCACCCTCTACTCCCTGTTCCTGCTGTACGCGGCCGGCCCCGGCTTCCTGCTCCTGTCGTTCCTGCTGTACGCCCCGGCGACCGCGCTGTACGTGCTGGCACGCCGGGAACAGGGCCGCCGCGCCTTCACCCGCCCGGAACTCGTGCTGTGCGTCCTCGTCGTCCTCGGCGCGGCGGCGGCCGTGCTCGCCCTGGCCACCGGCTCGATCGACCTCTGACCCCCGCGCGCCTTCGCGCACGACCCGCACCCGGAGGCGCTCGTCACCTCCACCCGGAAGGGAACCGCCATGACCACCCTCTCGCGCACCCCCGCCTCCCAGGCCTTCCCGGCATCCCTGGCATCCCCGACATCCCCGGCCGTCGGGCACGGGGTGCACTCCGAAGTCGGGACGCTGCGGAAGGTCCTCGTCTGCCGGCCCGGCCTCGCCCACCGCCGGCTGACCCCGACCAACGCCGCCGACCTCCTCTTCGACGACGTGCTCTGGGTCGAGCAGGCGCAGCGGGACCACGCGGACTTCGTCGCCGGCCTGCGGCAGCGCGGCGTCGACGTGGTGGAACTCCACGACCTGCTCGCCGACACGATGGCCCTGCCCGGCGCACGCGACTGGCTGCTCAGCCGCAAGATCACGGCCAACGAGGTCGGCCTCGGTCTCGTCGTCGGCGTCCGCGCCTTCCTCGATGAGCTGGACCCGTCGACGCTGGCCGAGTACCTCATCGGCGGACTCGCCGTCGACGACCTCCCCGCGGAGTTCCGCTCCGGCTACGCCGCGCTCGCCCGGCAGTCCGCCGGGGGGCGCGAGTACCTCATGCCACCGCTGCCCAACACCCTCTACACCCGCGACACCACCAGCTGGCTCTACGGCGGGCTCACCCTCAACCCGCTGTACTGGCCCGCCCGCCACGGCGAATCCCTTCTCATGAAGGCGATCTACACCTTCCACCCGGAGTACCGGGACGCGCGGGTGTGGTGGGGCGACCCGGACCGCGACGCGGGCCAGGCCACCTTCGAGGGCGGTGACGTCATGCCGGTCGGCAACGGCGTCGTCCTGGTCGGCATGAGCGAACGCACCTCCCGCCAGGCCATCACCCAGGTCGCGGCGTCCCTCTTCGAGCACGGAGCGGCCGAGCACGTGGTGGTGGCCGGGATGCCGAAGCTGCGTGCCGCCATGCACCTCGACACGGTGTTCACGTTCCTCGACCGCGACCTGGTCACCCTGCACCCGCAGATCATGGACCGGGTCCACGCCTTCTCCCTGCGCCCGGACGACGGTACGGCCGGCGTGCGCCCGGACGACGGCACGATCGGCGTGCACGTGACCGACCACGGCACCCGGCCCTTCACCGCCGTCGTCGCCGACGCGCTCGGCCTGCCCGCCCTGCGCACCGTCGCGACGGGCGGCGACGTCTACGCCACCGAGCGCCAGCAGTGGGACAGCGGCAACAACACGGTCGCCGTGGAACCCGGCGTCGTCGTCACCTACGACCGCAACACCGTCACCAACGACCTGCTCCGCCGGGCGGGCGTCGAGGTGATCACCATCGGAGGCGGCGAACTGGGCCGCGGCCGCGGCGGCGCCCACTGCATGACCTGCCCCCTCAGCCGGGACCCGATCGCCTACTGATCGCCACGCCTGAGGACCGCCTCCCCTGAGGACCGCCTCGCCCTGCTGACCGCCTCGCCTACCGACCCCCGGCACCGATCCGGGCCCTTGGACCGGCACGGACGGGACCTTCGGGCAGCTCCGCCCGGGCCCCGCCCGTGCTGTCCTTATTGAATGGTGAAGCACCTGATGGAGCACCTGATGGAACACGCCTCCACCGCGGCCCCCACGCCCTGCCCGCGCCCCGGCGACCCGTCGGCGAGCACCACGCTCGCCGATCAGACTCCCGACGAGGAGCGCGCGCCCCGCCGCCGTCGCGTACTGACGGCCCTGCTCCCGGCCCTCGTCCTGGTGGCCACCGTGGTCATCGACGTGGCCACCAGCGAGGGCTTCCGGGGCATCGTCTGGGTCGCCCTCGTCCCCGGCCTGGCCGCCCTCCTGTGCGGCCTGCGGACGACCGCCCTGTACGGCCTCCTCACCCTGGGCACCTACGCCGCCGTCGACATCTCCTACCCGGGCGGTGCCCTGACCGGCCTCCCCGGCCTCATCCTGGTCATGGTCAGTGCCGCCGGGGCCCTCGCCGTGTGCAGCGCCCGGCTGAGCGCCGCCCGCCGGGCCGACCACATCCGTGAGATCGCCGAGACGACCCGCCGCACCGTCCTGCGGCCGCTGCCCTCCGCCTGGGCCGGCCTGGACCAGGCCGCCGCGTACACCACCGCCGACGTCGCCGCGCGGGTCGGCGGGGACTTCTACGACATCCAGCCCTCGGCGCACGGCACCCGCCTCGTCCTCGGCGACGTCCAGGGGAAGGGACTCGACGCCGTGGCCTGCGCCTCCGCGCTCGTCGGCAGCTTCCGCGAAGCCGCCTTCCACGAGCCCGACCTCGCCGACGTGGCCCTGCGCATGGACCAGCGGGTGCGCCGCCACCAGGAACACGTCCAGGCCCTCGGCGGCGACGAGAGCGAACGCTTCGCCACCGCGGCCCTCATCAGCTTCCCCACGAGCGGGACGGCGGAGCGCCACGACGTCTCCCACGTCGAGCTCGTCAACTGCGGGCACCTCACCCCGCTCGCCGTCGGACCGGACGGCGTCCGGCCCCTGACGGGCGCCGTCACGCTGCCCCTGGGCATGCTCGGCCTCACCGGCGAGAAGCCGCCCGTCGACGTCGTCGCCGTGCGCCCCGACGAGACGCTCCTGCTGGTGTCCGACGGGGTGACCGAGGCCCGCGACGCCGACGGCGCCTTCTACCCCCTCTCCGACGACCTGGACTCCGCGCTCCGCGCGGACCCGGCCCTGTCGGAGCCCCGCCGCCTCGTCCGGCACGTCCGCGCGGCCGCCGCACGGCACGCCGCGCACGGGCTTACGGACGACACGACCGTCCTGGCCGTGCGCCGCAGCCCCGACCCGCTACAGGGGTCCGGAGCGCTCCGGGGGGACGGGGTCGGTGAGGCGTAGCAGCAGCGCGGCGGCGATGTACCGCATCCTGCCGAGGTTGGTGCGCGGGTCGTAGCCCAGGGCGCGCGTCAGCGCTTCGTGGCGCGCCTGCACGGTGGAGTGGTGCATGCCCAGCCCGGCCGCCGCGGAGCGGATGCTGTCGGCTTCCACCAGGGCGAGGAGGATGTCGGCGGAGCGCCGGTCGAGGCGGGCGAGGGCCCGTACGTCCTCGTGCGGACGGTCCGGGTCGTACGCCTGCGCGAGCATCAGCATCGCGCCGAGGTCCGTCGCGTCGACCACCGGCGTGGAGATGTCCGTCAGCCGCAGCGCGATGACCGACGCCTCCCAGGATTCGGGGGCCCGGTCGGCGCGCACCCAGGTGCCGTAGCCGGCCCGTTCCGGCGGGGTGAGCCTGCCGGAGGTGTCGAGCGTGGCCCGCAGGAGCCCGTACCGGGTCGGCACGATCGCGGAGACCTCGCCCACCTCGGCCGCCTCCGCCGGGGTGGCCAGGATCCGCACCCGCGTCGCCGGGGTGATCCGGCGCTGCGCGAGGAGCGACACGCGCTCGGCGACCGGACGGGTGGGGTCGACGACCGCGTCGAAGCCGCCCTCGGGACGACGGCGGGCCTCCAGGAGCTCGACCCCCAGGGCGAGACGCTCGACGACCATCTCGTCGACGGCGCCCGGTTCGCCTTCCCGCTCCAGCCACACCGTCCACTCGGCGTGGGACCGCCGGGAGCCGCGCGGTGGGGGACCGGCGGCGTCGGTGACGGGGCGTCCGTCGGGGTCGCGCCGGGTCGTCCGCCCCCGGATCTCGGCGCCCGCGACGGTCCCGGAGAGCACCGCCGCGCCGCGCAGGAGGCCGTCGAGTCCGACGCCCCTGGCGATGAGGACGTCGAAGTACGCCACGATCCGCAGGGCCTCGCCCACCTGCGGGTCGAGCTGGTTCAGCTTGCCGGCCAACTGGTGCACCAGCGCTCCTTCACGTCGTCACCCTGGTACGCCGGGATCCGAGGGGCCGCCGTCTCAGGCTCCCAGCGTACGGGCCACCCAGGCGTCCCGCGCGGCCGTCATGGCGTGCGCGAGCGCGGTGTGCGGCGCGGTCAGGTCGAAGCCGTGGAAACCGCCGGGCCAGATGTGGAGTTCGGCCTGCACGCCCGCGTGCCAGAGGGCCGTCGCGTAGGCGACGTCCTCGTCGCGGAAGACCTCGGCCGATCCGCAGTCGATGAAGGCGGGCGGCAGTCCGGTGAGATCGGTGGCGCGGGCGGGCGCGGCGTAGACCGACACGCCGTCCGCGCCGCGCCGGTCGCCGAGGAGGGCGGTCCAGCCCATGAGGTTGCTGCCGCGGTCCCAGACGCCGACGCCGTCGTACTGGGCGGCCGAGACCGTACGGTCCCGGTCGTCGAGCATCGGGTAGATGAGGACCTGGCCCAGCAGGGCCGGGCCCTTGCGGTCCCGGGCGAGCAGCGCGACGCCCGCGGCGAGGCCGCCGCCGGCGCTCTGCCCGGCGATGATCAGCCGGTCGGGGTCCATGCCGAGCCCCCGGGCGTGCTCCGCCGTCCACACCAGACCGGCGTAGCAGTCCTCCACCGGGTACGGGTCGGGGAACTCGGGCGCGAGCCGGTAGTCGACGCTGACGAGGACGGCGTCGTGCGCGACGACCCAGGGGAGGACCTGGATCAGGCCCGAGAAGCGGTTTCCGGACACCATGCCGCCGCCGTGCGTGTGGTAGATGCCCGGCCCGTACCCCCGGTGGTCGCGGCGGGTGATCACCGAGACGGTGATGTCGTTGCCGCGGTGGCCGGGAAGGGTCAGGTCGCGCCGGACCAGGCCGTGCACCGCGAGCGTCTCGTCGGTGACGTCCGACGGGGACGCCTGGCGCATGCCGGGGATCATCTCCGCGGTCAGGGTCGGCGGTATCCGGTCCGCGAGGGCCGTGAGGACGGCGTCGAGCTCCGGGTCGAACGGGGGGCGCGGAAGGGCGCTGGACATCGATGCTCCTTGGTCGGTGGCGACGGATCATGGCGTGATCTCATCGTCCGGCGCCGGGCGCCAGGCGCGGAACCGCCGATCGCCGCGGTCTCGGACGGGGTACCCCGCCATCCGCGCGCACGACCCGCCGGCACGCGCCACCCGCCACCCGCCGGTACGCCGGGGCCTGCCGGTCCACCGGAACCGGGCGGTACGCCGGGGCCCGCCGGTCCACCGGTCCCCGCCGGTACGGCCGGAACGGCCGGTACGGGAGGGTCAGGCGCGCTCGGTCCGCCGGTATGGCGGGGTCCGGCGTGCAGGGTCCGCCGATACGGCAGGGGCCCGGCGCGCTTGCTCCGCGAACGCCGGACGGTCCGGTGCGCACGGCCTTGACAGCCGTCCGCACCGGACCGTCCGGGGGATGGTCAGGCGACCTTCAGGAGGGTCTTCCCGCCCAGCCCGGCACGCAGCGAGTGAAGGGCGTCGACCACGCCCTCCAGCGGCAGCTCCGTCACCCAGCCGGTGGTGTCGTAGACCCCGTCCGCCATGGCGACGATGACCGCGTCGAACTCCTCCGGCCGGTAGCCGACCGCGCCGACGATCTCCGTCTCGCCCATCATCAGCGACGTGGGCAGGAACTCCATCGGATGCTCGTGCAGGGAGGCGACCACCAGCCGCCCGCCCGGGACCAGGGCCGCCAGAGCGGAGCCGACCGCCGCCCCCACGCCCGCGGCCTCCACACCCTGGCCGTCGGTGAGCGCGGCGACGGCGGCGGCGAGGTCCTCGTGCACCGGGTCGACGACCCGCGCGCCGAGGCCGGCCATGATCGCGCGACGGTCCGCGCTCGGTTCGGACACGAGAACCCGGTCCACCCCCCGGGCCTTGAACGCGAACCAGGAACCGATGCCGATCGGACCGGCGCCCGCGATCAGCGCCGTGCCGCCCGGCTCGATGCCGCTGCGGGCGACGGCGTGCCAGCCCACGGCCATCGGCTCGACGAGCGCGCCCATCCGCAGGTCCACGCCGTCCGGCAGCAGGTGCAGCTTCGACGCGTCGCACACGGTGAACTCCGCCAGGCCGCCGCCCTCCACGTTCGACCCGAGCGAGCCCATCAGCCGGCAGGAGAAGCGCAGCCCCTTCCGGCAGGCCGCGCACTCGCCGCAGGAGACCGCGAGCGGGTAGACGGCGCCCCGGTCGCCGACCTTCACGTCGTGGACACCCTCGCCGACCTCGACGACCGTGCCGGAGAACTCGTGCCCGAGGATCTGCGGCAGCGTGGCGCCGGTCAGCGGGTGCGGCTCGTCCAGGCCGAACGGCAGCGACTCCGGAGCGAAGTAGAAGTGGAGATCCGAACCGCAGATGCCGGCGTAGGCGTTGCGCAGCTTCACCTGCCCGGGACCGGGGGCGGGCTCCGGCACCTCCTCGATCCGGAGGTCTTCCCTGCTGTGGAAGCGTGCTGCCTTCATTCCTCGACTCCTTCTCGAAGGCGACCGGACACACCGGTCGCCACGCCTGTGGGCACGAACCGCCGGGTCACGCGGCCCGCGGCACCCACCGCATCCTCGGATGCCCGGTTCGCGCGGACCACCGCCACGTGCGGCGGATTCCGGGCCCCCGCACCGCCACGCGCGCACCACAGCCGCGGCCATGCCCCCGCGGTCCTCGGATGTGCGGTGGTGGCGCGGCACACCTGGAGCGCCGTAACCACCGTTCATCCGGGTGCCTCGCGCCGGATGTCGGAAGGCCACGACCCCCGTCGCAGGACGACCGGGGTCCGCAGCCGGGGACGACCCGCCCCGGCCGTCGTGCGCATGGCGTCACACGCGCACCGTCTCCTCTACCGCCGACCGCACGCCCGCGGCGGTGCCGCGGCGTGTGTCGGGATCGGGCTCAGGACCAGCTCTGGTAGGGAAGGCTGTTGCACGCCCAGGTGCGGAAGCCCAGGGAGCTGTCGTCGATGCACCGCGTGGTGTGCTGGTTCTGGAAACGGACGGTGCCGTCGTTCCAGACCTTGATCCACCAGCTCTGCTCCGGGCTGGAGTTGCAGACGGCGGTGCGGAAGCCGCTGTCGGTGTCCTCGATGCAGCGGCCGGTGTTGATGTTCTTCAACTCACGTGTTCCGTCGCCCCAGACGTGCACGTTCCACTGCTGCGGATGGGACCCGTTGCAGCTCCAGGTGCGGAAGCCGTTGCTGGTGTCGTCCATGCACCGGCCCGTGGCCTGGTTCCGGAAGGACTGGACGGCGTCGTACGTCCCCGCCTGGCCGGCAGAGCCGGAAGGGCCGGAGGCGGCCAGGGCACCGGTCGCCGGGGCGAGTGAGGTGAGGGCAAGGGCCCCGCCGAGCAGAAGTGTGGTCGTGACGCGCATGTGATCCGTCGTCTCCTTCGTGTCCGTGGAACTGGTGGGGGGGGGACACAAAGTAGGAGTCCAGGAGCGGGGCGGAACACCCGGAATGGTCCGGAGTGACAGCGGGTCCGTGCGATGTCGTGATCAGTTGCCGAGCCCTGTCCCGTACCCGGCTGAAGGCCGTCGGGCCGCACCGCAGGACGGGGCCATGGCCGTCCGTGACCACCGGCGGGGACGGGCCGTGCGGGGCGGTCTTCCTCGGAAGAGTCGACGGTGCCGATACCTGCCCGGCAACCAGGCCCTGGTGCCGCGGGACACCGTCAACGCCCGCCGCCCCGAGTACGACCGGGTCACCGTGTGGGCGGCCTCCTGGATTCCGGTGGCCTCCCACGGAGTGGGGGATCGCACCTCGGGTCTGTACCTGGAAGACGTCGCCGACATGCGCGAAGCGCCGGCCCTGGCCACGCGGGACAAGCCCGGCCTGGTCGGTGGTGCGCTGGTGTGGGGCAGCAGCATCGATCCTGCTCGGGAAGACCGGTGGCGACCTCTGGTCGGCTGACGAGGCACGAGGAAGGGACCGGCCCGGCAGGCCGGCCTCTTCCCGTTTCATGTGCCGGCGCTCAGTCCAGGTCTGTTCCTTGAGGCGCGGCTGGATGAGGAGGCCGTCCTGCGCGAGATCGAGGCCAAGCGGCGCATCCTGGCCCGTCGTGAAAGTCCGCGGAGGCGAAGGGATTCTGGGTGTGGGGCACCTGCCCGGAAGCCCTTCGTTCCGGTGGTCCGGGGCCTTCCGGCGCGGGAAGGCCCCGGCCGGTCAGAAGTCCTGCGGGGACGGCAGCGGGAGCCGCAGATCCTGACGGGTCTGCTGCGGTGTCGCCCGGCAGGTCACGTCGGTGGCGGGCAGCCGGCCCGTCGTCAGGTAGGCGGTGGCCGTCGCGTCGGCGCAGGAGCCGGAGCCGTACACGCCGTGGCCCTGGCCGCCGAGGACGGTGGCCAGGCGGGCGCCCTTCAGGACCCGGCGCAGTCCCTTGCCGCTGACCAGCGGCGTCTGGGAGTCCCACTCGTTCTGCAGGATCAGCGCGCCGGAGGAGTTGCTCACCCGGGTGGCGGGCTCGGAGCCGGCGGGCCAGAACGCGCACGGCTTGATGTGCGAGGCGATGTCGCCGTAGAGCGGGTACACCGCCTTGTCGCGGATCGCGTCGTGGCGGTACCGCTCCGGGTCCCGGGGCCAGGCACGGGTGTCGGCGCAGACGACGGACCAGAAGCTCGCGTCCATGTTGTCCTCGGGTACGTCGGGGACGTCGGCACCGGCCCGCGGCGCGGCTCGCCCGGCGAACGACGGCGGGGCGGGCCGATCCGGCGCGGCCCCCCGGGACGGCGCCGGCGGCGGGGTGCCGCCCTCGGCGGCGGTCTTCAGCCGGACCACCAGCTCGGCGGCGGCCTGCGGGTCGAAGAAGGAGGCGCGGGTGCCGGTCCTGATGTCGTCGCCGGTCAGCCGCATGCCGTCGAGTTCGACCGGGGTGCGGTCGGCGTCCGCGACCAGCTTCCAGAAGGCGGCGCGGACCTCGCCGGGAGTGTCACCGAGCCGGTACGTGGCGTCCCGCCGCGCGGTCCACGCGGCCCAGCGGGCGAACGCCGGTTCGGCGCCCTCCGCCCACACCTGGATCATGCCGCGCCAGACGCGCGCCGGGTCGACGGCGCTGTCCAGCACGAACCGGTCGGCACGGCGCGGGAACATCTGGGTGTAGACGGTGCCGAGATAGGTGCCGTAGGAGTAGCCCAGGTACGAGATCTTCCTCTCGCCGAGCACGGCACGGACGACGTCCATGTCGCGGGCGGTGTTGCGGGTGGTGAGGTGGGGCAGGACGGCGCCGTTCCGCGCGCTGCACTTCTCGGCCACGGTCCTGGCCCACCGCACGTCCCGGTCGAACGAGGTCGCCTTGTAAGGGCGTTGCCAGGACAGCTCGTCGCCGGTGAGGCCGCAGCTCACCGGCGAGCTGCGGCCGACGCCGCGCGGGTCGAAGCCGATGAGGTCGTACCGCTTCTTCACGGCGTCGGGCAGTTGGGGCGCCATCCACAGCGGCATGTCGAGGCCCGGTCCGCCTGGACCGCCGGGGTTGAGGAGGAGGACCCCGCGCCGGTCCCGGGGGCTGGTGGCCTTCGCCCGCGAGATCGCGAGGTCGAGCTTCCGGCCGGCCGGGGCGCCGTAGTCGAGGGGGACCTTGATGGTCGCGCATTCGAGATCGGCGGGCGCCTGCGGGTCGCAGGGCGTCCAGCGCGGCTTCTGCCGTGCGTACGACGCTAACGCCTCGGTGGTGGTGGCAGTGGTGGCGGAGGCGGAGGCGGAGGCGGTGGCGGTCGTGGCCGCGGCGCGCGGCGGGGCCGCGGCGACGGCGGGGGTCAGGGCGGGCAGGAGCGCCGCGGCGGCGGCGACCGCCACGACGGAGGCTATCCGGGTGCGCACAGGGCGTCAGTTCCTCATGGGTGCGGAGGGATCGGTCCGCAGCACCCTTTCGCGGATCGCGGCGGTACGGAATCCCGCGCGAGGAGCGGATCGACTACGCCTCCGGGAGGAGACGGGCCCGGCGAAATGGTCCTTGGGGAGGCGAACGCACGGGGCCGCATTTCCGTCCAGGGCGCGGCGGCGTTTCGTCCAGGGCCCGGCGGCGTCTCCGTCCCGAGCCCGGCGGGTTTCCGTCTGGGGGTCTCTTCCTCGTCGCGGGCCCGGTCGCCGCTTCGTCACGGGAGGCGGCCACTCCGGCACAGGCTCGGTCGCCGCCTCGTCACGGGTCGGTCGGCGGTGCGTCACGGGTCGGTCGGCGGTGCGTCCCGGCGGGCCAACCGGGCCTGGGACCCGCCGGATTGTTTGGCCGGGGCGTCGGTGGTCAGGCGGGAGAGTATGGAGAACTCACTGCGGTTGTTGATCGCCCTGTGCGGCTCCGCGATGGTCGCGTACGCCGCCGTGCGCGCGGCCGACCTCGCGGCCCACCGCGCGGACGTCCGGCGTCCCGGCACACCCCTGTGGGGGTTGCTGCGCCGCTGCCGTACGCCCCTGTTCGTCGTCCTGTTCACCGCCCTGCTCGGCTGGGCGATGCGCGTCACCGGCTGGACGCCCGCGCAGGAGCACGCCGGGCTCGTCGATCGGCTCCGGGCGCTCTGTCTGATCGGCAGCGGCGCCTGGCTGACCGTCCGCGTCGCCACCGCCCTGGTGGAGTCCTCGTACGCGCGCTACGCCGGGCGCACCCGGGACCCGGCGCGGGTGCGGAGGGTGCGGACCCAGGTCACGCTGATCACCCGGGTGGTGTCGGTGGCCGTCGGGGTGATCGCCTGCGCGGTGGCGCTCGTGACCTTCCCGTCGTTCCGGGCGCTGGGCACGTCCTTGCTGGCCTCGGCCGGGATCATCGGCATCGTGGCCGGCGTGGCCGCGCAGTCGACCCTCGGCAACCTCTTCGCCGGCTTCCAGATAGCCTTCGGCGACATGGTCCGGATCGGCGACACGGTCGTCGTCGACGGCGAGTGGGGCCTGGTCGAGGAGATCACCCTGACCTTCCTCACCGTCCGCACCTGGGACGAGCGGCGGGTGACGCTGCCGGTCTCGTACTTCACCTCGCGCCCCTTCGAGAACTGGTCCCGCGGCGGCGCCGAGATGACCGGCACGGTCTTCCTCCAGTGCGACCACGCCACCCCGGTCCCGGCGCTCCGGGCGCATCTGCGCGGCTTTCTCGACGAGTGCCCCGGCTGGGACGGGCGCGGCTGGGATCTCGCGGTCACGGACACCTCGCCCACCGGCATCACCGTGCGCGCGCTGGTCACGGCGAAGGACCCGGACGAGCTGTGGACGCTGCGCTGCGGAGTCCGCGAGGAACTGGTCCGCTGGCTCGCGAGGGAGCATCCGGCCGCGTTGCCGAGGATCGTCACGGGTCCGCCCCCGCACGGCGAGGACGGACCTCCGTCGCTGGACTGAGGCGCTCAGCCGCGCCGGTCGCCGTCCTCCCGCCGCTCGTCGGGCGTGGACCAGGAGTCGTCGCGGGGTGCTCCTGGCTGCGGGGCCGTGGTGTCGCCGACGGAGCGCCTCCGGCGCGCCACGCGGCGGGAGCCCCACCAGAAGGCGCCGAGCAGGACGGCGACGACGATCAGGCCGATGACGAGGCCGAAGCCCAGGGCGTTCGAGCCCGCCGAGGCGAGGGCGGGTGCGGCCGTGTACAGAGGTGCGCTGGTCATGGGTGCCTTCCGGTCGGAGGCGGCGCGCGCGACGGACCCTTCGGGCGGGCCCGTGCGACGGGACACAGGGCGCGTCTCTCCCGTACCGGTGCCCGCAAACCTACCGGCGGCCCGAACACCCCGGCGGCCCGAACACCCCGGCGGCCCGAACACGCCGGCGGCCCCGGCCACGCCAGCTGCCCGGACTCACCGGCCGTCCGGACACACCGACCGCCCCAACCCACCGGAGGCCCCGACACACGGGCGGGGCGTCGGGCAAGCTGAGGGCATGAGCGACTTGTACGGTGCCGCCGTCGTCCTGCGCCCCTCGGCCCCGGAGGACGTCCCCGCCCTGGCCGCCATCCGGGCCACGCCCGAGGTGCGGGCCCGCTGGCGGGGCGCGGACGACCTGACGGGGGAGGTCGCCTCCGACCTGGAGGACCCCGACACGCGCTGTCTGACGATCTGGCTCGCCGACCGGATCGTGGGCCTGATCCAGTGGTACGCCGAGGACGAGCCGGACTACCGGCACGCCGGGATCGACCTGTTCCTCGACCCGTCGGTGCACGGCCGGGGTCTGGGCACGGACGCCGTCCGCGCCCTCGCCCGCCACCTCGTCGACGACCACGGCTTCCACCGGCTGGTCATCGATCCCGCGGCCGACAACGCGGCGGCGATCCGCTGCTACGAGAAGGCCGGGTTCCGCCCCGTCGGGGTGATGCGCCAGTACGAGCGGGGCGCGGACGGCACCTGGCACGACGGCCTCCTGATGGACCTGCTGGCAGCCGAGCTGGTGCGCTGAGCCGGCCGGGGCGGGACGCCCTCAGGATCCACCCGCACCCGCACCCGCACCCGCACCCTCCGTAGTCCCCGCCGCCGCCACAGCAGCGGCACGAGGGATGCGGATCGCCCTTGAGCGAGGGTGTGGCTGCGGCAGGGGCCCGCGAGGGGTTACTCCGCGAGTCGGATCCGGATGCCCACGGTGCGGTGCGCGCGCCCCTTCAGCCGGCTGCCCAGCAAGCCGACCCGCGCGGCGAGACCGTACTTGCGCTTCATCAGGTCGAGGTAGCGAGCGGTGTCCTGCTCGGCGGGCAACTCGGCGACACCCGGCACGGGCTTCCCCTTCGGGGTGCCACGCCAGTCGCAGGGGGCGACGGTCACGCGACCGCTGTTGCGGATCCGTTTGACCTTGCCGGCGTCGGCCGCGCTCCACACGGCCAGGCAGTCCCCGTCCCGCATCACCCACACCGGAGTGGGCACCGCCCGTCCGTCCCGACGGAAGGTCGTGAGGAGTACGTACCTGGATGCCGCCAGCCGCTCAACGAGGCTGTCAGGTAAGGGCGTTGAGGCGGAAGGTAAGGTGGCCATCCCGCTAGTATAACTGGTTAGTTAACTCGCTGGGGCCGTGAACTGACGCGGCGTCCGTCCCGACGACGAGGAGTGAGACGTGCTGAACTTCGCCTGGGCGGTACTCGCCGGATTCGCCCTGGGCACCCCGGCCGTACCCTTCGGTCTCTCGATCTCCCTCGCCCCGCCCCTCGCCCTCATCGCCGTGCTTCTCGGCGCTGCCGGGTGCCTGCTCGCCGCCGTCTTCGCGGCCGGGTGGCTGCGTGCCCGATGGCTGGTCAGGCGCTCGAAGCGGCACCCCGGCACCGTCGGTTCGCCGCCCGTGGATCGTCGGAACCGCCTCGACGGCCCCACCGGTCGACGGGCCCGGCGCCTGGCGAACCGGTACGGCGTGATCGGCTTCGGCATCATCGGGCCGGCGCTCTTCGGCACCTGGGGATCGGCCATGCTGGGCACGGCGCTGGGCCTGCCCCGGTGGCGGCTGATCAGCTGGCTCATGGCGGGCGTCACCCTGTGGTGCACCGTCATGCTGCTCGCCTCCGAGGCGCTGATCGACGCCCTGGGGCTGAGGTGACGTCACACGCCGCGTACCGGCGGCCCCCGATCGCGAGATCCAGGGGCGACGAGTCCTCACGCCCCGGCAGGCCCGTAACGCGCTGTTAATATGACCCCCATGTCCCAAGCCGAGGCCACGAAGGCGCGCATCCTCCACGCGGCGACAGTGGAGTTCGCGGCCCACGGAATCGCGGGAGCCCGTGTCGACCGGATCGCCAAGGCGGCCTCGGCGAACAAGAACCTCATCTACGTCTACTTCTGCAACAAGGACGGGCTTTTCGACGCCGTCTTCGACGCACACCTCGGGCGCGGCCTCGACATGGTGCCCTTCACGCCTGACGACCTGCCGGAATACGCCGGGCGCCTGTTCGACCACTTCCAGGAGCACCCCGAGGTGCTCCGCCTGGCGACCTGGCACCGACTGGAACGCGGTACAGCCGTCGCCGAGCCGACCCGCAACGAGAAACTCGCTTCGTTGGAAGCGGTCCGCAAGGACCGAGAGGGCACAGCGGACTTCGCCCCGGCCACGCTCCTCACCCTCGTCCTGGCCATCGCCTCGGCCTGGAGCCCGACGAACGCCGCGAGCATGCCGGCGGCGAACGACCTGGCGTCGAGCCCGGCGGAATGCCGGAACGCGATCGTGGAGGCCGTGCGGCGCCTCCTGTGACGGGCGGTGTGTGTCACTCGCGGCACCCGTGCAGGTGAGGGAGTCGAACGAGCGCTCCGACGCCGGTGTCACCGCGGTGCGCAGGGGTCACGGCCCGCCGGCGGGGTGCTCGGTTCGGGTCAGGGGCGCTGCTGCGGGTGCAGGTCGTAGGTGAGGTGCGGGCCGAGCGCGTGCAGGAAGTCGGAGGCGTCGAAGATCTCGCCGGCGGAAGCGACCCCGACTGTCCTGGTGCGGCCGGTCAGGACGCGATCGAGGGCCTCGGTGACGAGGGGCGCGGTGACGGCGTAGATGTCCCGGCCAGTGGCTGTGGCCCGGCGTTCGGTTCCTCCGGAGCGGACGACGACGTCGACGAGGAAGGTCTGTTCCGAGCGCCCGCGCTCGTCGTCGGCGGCGGTCGGGGCCGGCGTGTCAGGGGCTGCGACGTCCCGGGCCGCCTCGGCGCTCATGTAGGTGGTCACATCGGGGATCGAGAGGTGCTGGGGGACGGTGACGACGTCGGCCATGGTGAACTCCCCGATCACCGGCCGGAGTCCCGTCGGTTCCGGAAAGGCCCACTCCAGGGTGGGTGCGGGGTCGGTGCGGCGCTCCCACTGTCCGCCGCTGTAGCGCAGGCGGTGGTCGCCGCGGCGCGCGCGGGAGACCGCGCCCGAGAGCCGGGTACCCGTGGTGGGGTGCCAGTTGCTGAGCGCGTAGGCGATGTGTGCCTCGTCGGCCTCGGTCCAGTCGCCCATCGCCGCGGTGGTCAGCAGATCGCCGAGGCCGCCGAAGAAGGCCATGGCCGGGACGATCACCGCTTCCGCGTCCCGGGCGCGCTCGCGGTAGCGGGCGAAGGTGTCGAGGTTGGCCTCGAGCTCGGCGGCCACGTCCAGGTAGGGGATCCGCGCGCGGAGCGCGGCCTCGATGACGGGGCCGGTGGTCGACGCGAAGGGGCCGGCGCAGTTGATCACCGCCGCCGTGCCCGCCAGTGCCCGGTCCAGCGAATCCGGGTCCTCGACCGACGCCACCCGGGCCTCCCACCCTTGTGCGCGGGCCATCTCCTCCAAGGCCGGTGCGTTGCGTCCGGACAGCACCGGGGCGAACCCCCGCGCCGCCAGCTCCGCGACCACGAACCGCCCGGTGTGACCGTAGGCACCGAACACCGTCACCGGCCTGCCTGACCCCATGCAACTCTCCCGTGCACTCGAACGTCCGCTGCGAGGTTTCTCCGCCGCGGCCTGACACGAACATCCTGTCGCTCCGGCAGCACCCCGCACGAGTGTCGGAAACGACATGCCACGTACAGTTCCGGACATGCCCTCTGTCGCGCTGGCCGTCACCGACGGCATGCTCCACTACGAACTGTCCGTGGCTGTCGAGGTCTTCGGATCCGACCTGACCCACCTCGTGGATCCCTGGTACGACTTCTCCCTGTGCGGGAGCCGACCGGTGCACGTCGGCCGCTTCCGCCTGGAACCCGACAAGGGACTCGACCACCTCGCGCACGCGGACACGGTGATCGTGCCCGGCTGGGCCGACACCGACCGCGACCCACCCGTCGAGCTGGTCGAGGCGGTGCGCGCGGCCCACGCGGCCGGTGCCCGCGTGGCCTCGCTGTGCACGGGCGCCTTCGTCCTGGGCGCGGCGGGACTGCTCGACGGCAGGCGTGCCACCACGCACTGGGCCCACACGCGGGAACTGGCCCGGCGTCACCCGGCGGCCACCGTCGATCCGGACGTCCTCTTCGTCGACAACGGCGACGTCCTCACCTCCGCGGGCAAGGCCGCCGCCATGGACCTGTGCCTGCACCTGGTCCGCCTCGACCACGGCTCGGCCAAGGCCAACAAGATCGCCCGACGCCTGGTCGTCCCACCCCACCGTGACGGCGGCCAGGCCCAGTTCATCGAAACGCCGGTTCCCGCCCGGGGGAACCACCCCCTGGGCGGGCTCTTCCCCTGGGTGCTGGAGCGGCTCGACCAGCCGCTGACCGTGGAGGACCTGGCCCGTCAGGCCGGCATGAGCTCACGTCACCTCGGCCGTCACTTCAAGCGCCTCACCGGCACCACGCCACTGCAATGGCTCCACACCCAGCGCATCCGCCACGCCCAGGAACTGCTGGAGACCACCGACGCCACCGTGGACACCATCGCCGCGGCCACCGGCATGGGCACCGCCACCACCCTGCGCCGCCACTTCCACCGCGGTGTCGGCGTCCCACCCGACGCCTACCGCCGCACCTTCCGCCCCTGAAGGAGGGCCGAACCCGGCATGCCCCGGGCAGAACCGCGGGCCGGGATGTCCGCCTGCCTGCGCGGGGGTGGTCCCACGCCGCCGTGGGTGAGATCGCCCACGGTGTTCTGCAGGGTGTTCCCGGTTCTCGGGTGTGCCTTCGCCGTGTCAGGCCGGTGCGGGCCGGCGGTCGATGACCGTCATCTTCTCTTCGAGGGCGGCGAAGGCGTCGGCCCAGTGGGGGGTGTCGACCTCGCAGGCGGTGGTGGTGCCGATGATCCCCCCGCGTCTCACCGGCACCGGCACCGGGCTCACGTCCCCACCCGCCGCATCGTGATCATGCCGTTGACCTGCGGATTTCGTACGAGTCCCTGGTGTGAACAGTGGGCGAATCCCTGGCGTGACGGGTTTTCGAGGTGCCGTGCCACGTCCTAGCCTCCCCGCCATGTCCGACTTCTCACGCCGTAAGGTCCTCGGCACTCTCGCCGCGGGGTCCGCGCTCTCCGTCCTGCCGCCCTCCCTCCTGACGGCCATGGCCGCCCCCTTGCCGCGCGGTGGCCTCCGGGCCGTCGAGCACGTCATCGTGCTGATGCAGGAGAACCGCTCCTTCGACAACTACTTCGGCACCCTCAGGGGCGTCCGCGGCTTCGGTGACAGCAGAGCGCTGCGACTGCCCGACGGTACGAGCGTGTTCGAGCAGCCCCGCTCCGGCGGGCCCGCCGTCCTGCCGTTCTCCGCGCGGCGGGCTGCCGTCGACGCCGGACGGCCCGAGAGCGACATCCAGTACCTCGGCTCGCTGCCGCACGGCTTCACCGACGGGGTACAGGCCCGCGCGAACGGATGGTGGAACGACTGGATCGCCGCCAAGGGCCAGAGCACCATGGCCCATTACGACCGGCGCGACATTCCCCTCCAGTACGAACTCGCCGACCGCTTCACCATCTGCGACGCCTACCACTGCTCCGTCTTCGGTTCCACGAACCCCAACCGCAACTACCTGTGGACCGGCACCACCGGGTTCGAGCCCAACGGCGGGGGCCGGGCCGTCACCAACGCCGCGTACTCCTACGGCCACGCCGGCTACGACTGGACGACCTACCCGGAGCGTCTGGAGGCCGCCGGGGTCTCCTGGCAGATCTACCAGGAATGGGACAACTTCACCGACAACGCGGTGGAGTACTTCAAGCCGTGGAAGCGGATCGGCCGGAAGATCCTCACCGCCGCCGGCTTCGCCCACGCCACCACCGAGGAGTTCTACGACAAGCTGTGGGCGAAGAACGACAGCGAGCGGCAGGCCGATCTGGCCCGGTTCCGCACCGCGGTCGACGCGCTCCCCGAGGACGAGCGCCGGCTCTTCCTCCGCGGCGCCTACCGCTCCGAACCGGGCACCCTGCTCACCCGGATCAAGGCCGACATCAAGGCCGGGACCCTCCCCAAGGTCAGCTGGGTGGTGCCCACCGCCGCACTGTCCGAACACCCCGGATCCTCCACGCCCGTCGGCAGCGCCGGCCTCGTCTACGACCTCTTGGACGCCATCGCCGCGGACCCCGGCACCTGGGCGAAGACCGCGCTGTTCATCAACTTCGACGAGAACGACGGCTACTTCGACCACGTCCCCGCCCCCACCGCGCCCAGGCCGGAATCGGGCGACGGCGACGACTGGGTGGGCGGCCGCCCCGTCGGCCCCGGACCGCGCGTCCCGATGACCGTCGTGTCCCCCTGGACGGTCGGCGGGTTCGTGAACTCCGAGCTCTTCGACCACACCTCGGTGATCCGGTTCCTGGAGAAGTGGACCGGCGTCCAGGAACCCAACATCAGCGCCTGGCGGCGCAGCGTCTTCGGCGACCTGACCTCCGTGTTCGACTTCGACCGCGCCTACCGGCAGCCCGAGGTGGAGCACCCCGGGGCGGTCCCGGCACCGATCGGCCGCTGGAACCCGGTGCCGCCGGCGACGCAGGAGCGGCCCGTCCAGGAGCCCGGCGTCCGCCCCACCCGGCCGTCCCCGTACCGGCTCTCGCTGCGCGCCACCGTCACCGGCACCGAGGTGCGGCTGGCGCTCGGCAACGAGGGGCGGCGGGCCGCCGCGATCACCGCGTACCCGGGGGACGGGACCGCCCCGCGGTCCTGGACCGTCGCCGGCCGCGACAGCACCACCGGCAGCCTGCCGTACGGCCCCGAGGGCTACGACCTCCAGGTGCACGGCCCCGGCTGGGCACGGTGGGAACTGCGTGGCGCGGGCACCGGCGCCGAGGCGCACGTCGTGGAGCGCGCCGACGCCCGCAGCGTCGACGTGGAGTGCGGCAACCCGTCGGAGCGGACCCGCACGCTCCTGGTGGGGGAGTCCACCCATCCGCGGCGCGGCGAGGGCCGTGTGCGGACGGTCCGCCTGGCACCCGGCCGGACGCGGACCGTGTCCGTACCGCTCGCCCGGCACGGCTGGTACGACATCGTGGTGCTCGACGAGGACGACCCCCGCTTCCTGCGGCGGATGTCCGGCCGGCCCGCGGACAGCGGACCGGGCGCCACCGACCCGGCGATCGGGACCGGGCCGGCGCTGAGCGCGACGCTCGTCCTGCCGGAGCCGCTGCCGCCGTTGACCGCCCCGTTCGTGCAGGGCAGCCCCGCCGAGGTGACGGTGCGCATACGCAACGAGGAGACCGGCCGGCTGCGGGACCTCGCGGTGTCGCTGCCGGCACCGGCCGGCTGGACGGTCGAGCCCGCCGGGCCGGTACCCCGGAGCCTGCCCGGCGGCGGCTCGGCGGACCTGCGCTTCACGGTCACGCCCGCGGCGGACGCCACCGTCGCCACCCTCACCGTCGCCGCCCGCGCCGAAGGCGACGGCCTGCTGCGCGTCGCGGACGCCCGGGTCCGGGCCGAGGTCGCCCGCGCGGTGACCCTGACCCTGACCGCGCCGGCCAGCTCCCCCGGCACCGACGGCTGCGCGCTCTACCCGGAGCAGCCGCTGGCCGTGACCGCGACCGTCACCAACGCGGGCAACGCCCCGCTCACCGACCTGTCGGCGGCGCTGGCGGTACCCGACGGGTGGCGCGCCGCGGCGGCCGCCGGCACCCCGGCCTCGGTTCCGGCCCGTACGTCGGTGAAGGTGGTCTGGGAGGTCACGGCGCCCGCGTCGGCGGCCCGCACCTCGGCGACGCTGAAGGCGGCCGTCGGCGCACGCACCGCGGGCGGCGCGGCGGTGGAGCAGACGGGGTCCCTGGCCACCCGGGTGGGGCCGGTGATGACCGGCTACCTACTCGCCGAGAACTTCGAGTCCCTCGCCGACCGGCTGGCCCCGGCCGCCGACCTGAGCCGTCCGGGGCTGCGGGGCTGGACGCGGACCGCGCCCGAGGGCTGGACGGTCGGCAACGCGGCCGGGATGCCGCAGGGTACGGAGGAACTCAACGGCTGGTCGTTCCTGTCCCGGCAGTTCTGGTTCCCGGCCGGCCAGGAACGCGGCGCGTTCGGCCGGTCCCTGGGTGTCGTCGCCGTCGCCGACCCGGACGACTGGGACGACACGGGCAGCCCCGCCAGCCGTGGCACCTTCGACTCGACGCTGACGACGCCCGCGGTCGCGATCCCGGCGGGAACCCCGACGCTGTACCTGGGCTTCGACTCCCACTACCGGCAGGAGAGCCCGCAGGAGGCGGAGGTGACCGTGCTCTTCGACACGGGCGCCACCTCTCGGGTGCTGCACTACTCCAGCGCGCCGTCCGGGAACACCAACAACGGCCGCGACCAGCAGAACCGTCTCGTGACCTGTTCCTTCCCGGTGCCGGCCGACGCGCGCTCGGTGAAGGTGGGCTTCCGGATCCACCACGCGGGCAACAACTGGTTCTGGGCCGTGGACAACATCAGGCTGGGAGCCTCCCCGCTCGCCGACGCCTGACCGACCGCGGCCCCCACCCCGACCGGCCCCCGCCGGAGCCGGTCGGGCTGGGGGCCCGGTCCCCAGGCTCGGTTGCTCGCCCGGCGGAGCGGTGCCACCCGTTCCGGCGGTTTGGCCGAACTCTGCGTAGACCAGATAGATGCCTGAGGCATGTAGTGGGTGTGGCGCCAACGCCGGAGCCAACGATCTGCCGTCTGCGAGGTTCCTGATGACGACAACGGAAGAAGCCGTCGCCTTTCCCCAGAGCCGATCCTGCCCCTACCACCCCCCGGCCGCCTACGACCCCCTGCGCCAGGACCGTCCCCTGTCCCGGGTCACCCTGTGGGACGGACGGGAAGTCTGGTTCGTGACCGGACACCGGACCGCGCGGGCCCTGTTGGCCGATCAGCGCCTGTCCACCGATTCCACCCGCCCGGACTTCCCGATCCCCACGGAACGGGCCCAGGCCCTCCGCAGCCGTCGGCGCGCCGCGCTCCTCGGGTGGGACGACCCCGAGCACAACGTCCAGCGCAGGATGCTGATCCCGAGCTTCTCGCTCAAGCGCACGGACGGCATGCGTCCCCGAATCCAGGCGACCGTGGACAGGCTGCTCGACGCCATGGAGGAGGCGGGTCCGCCCGCCGAGCTGGTGAGCGCGTTCGCGCTGCCGGTGCCCTCCATCGTCATCTGTGACCTGCTGGGTGTGCCGTACGAGGACCACGACTTCTTCGAGGAACAGTCCCGACGGCTGCTCCGCGGACCGACGGGGGAGGACATCGAGGACGCGCTGGCCCGGCTGGAGGGCTACCTCGGCGACCTCATCGACGGCAAGCGCGCCAAGCCCGGCGACGGCGTCCTCGACGACCTGGTCGCACGGCAGGCGCGCGAGGGCGGCCCCGACCGCGAGGAGCTCGTGCAGCTGGCGACCATCCTGCTGGTCGCGGGGCACGAGACCACCGCCAACATGATCTCCCTGGGGACGTACACGCTGCTGCGGCACCCCGAGAGGATGGCGCAGCTCCGAGCGGATCCGAGCCTGCTGCCGGCGGCCGTGGAGGAGCTCTTGCGGTTCCTGTCGATCGCGGACGGCATGCTGCGCGTCGCCCGTGAGGACCTGGAGATCGACGGGGCGGTCATCCGCGCCGGCGAGGGGGTGGTGTTCTCCACCTCCCTGATCAACCGTGACGGCGCGGTCTACGCCGACCCCGACGCACTGGACTGGGAGCGCACGGCCCGGCACCACGTCGCCTTCGGCTTCGGCATCCACCAGTGCCTGGGCCAGAACCTGGCGCGCGCGGAACTGGAGATCGCCCTCGGCACGCTGCTGCGGCGCCTGCCGGGCCTGCGACTCGCGGCGCCCGCCGAGGAGATCCCCTTCAAACCCGGCGACACGATCCAGGGGATGCTGGAACTCCCCGTCGCCTGGTGAGCGCCCCCGCCACGCCCGCATCCGGCTCCGCGAGAGAGGAAACCCCACCGGTGCGCATCTCCATCGACCCGGACATCTGCATGGGGGCTGGCCAGTGCGCCCTGGTCTCTCCCGATGTCTTCACCCAGGACGACGACGGCTTCGGCACCGTCCTGCCCGGCCGCGAGGACGGAGCGGGCGGCACCCTGGTCCGCGAGGCGGCCCGTGCCTGTCCCGTCCAGGCGATCAGTCTGGGGGAGGCGCAGGCGCGGGACCGGTGAGGGAGGGCGGAGGCGCGCCGTTGCCCTCCCCGGGAGAACCAGGTGGCCCGCATGGGGCCCGCGGGACGACCGGAGAAGCAGCGGGTGACGGCCGCCTTCCACCCAGGGACGGTTCCTGCACGTCCGACAGCCGGGCCCCTCCGCGCGGGTACGTCCGGCGCGGCCAGGGAGGGTGCGATGCGTCCGTCCCGCACGGAGAACTCCACCGCCGCGGCCTCGGCGAAAGCCTCCTGGACGGGCGGGGGACGGGTACCAGGGCAGGGGCCACGGGTTGTGTCCGTACGCGGGTGCGGGGGGCGCGGTCACCCGCACCCCCTTGGTATGCCGTGCCGTCAGGTGTGGCGGTTCAGGTGATGAACCACAGCAGCGTGACCCTGATGTCGAGGTCTTCGTGCCAGTTCACTCCGACGCGGACCCCCACCTGTCCCCGGTCCATGGACACCAGGTTGTGGAGGGTGACGACCGCGTCTCCCATGACGGGCTTGTCGGTGGCGCGGCTGTATTCGGTGACGGAGCCGAGCACCATGGCGTAAGCCCCCTTGAAAGCGGGGACGTCCAGGATCCGCTGGAAGACGCCGTGGCCCCTCATGTCGAAGGACTGGGAGGCCATCTCCGGATTGAACAGGGCCTTGCCCGCGATCCCGCCCGCGGACGGGTTTGCTTCCTCGGTCCGAGCCCGCAGCACGTTGTCGTCGCTTGCCGGGCCGCCGGTGGCGGGTTCACGAAGAGTGTGGTGCGACATGTCCTTGGTCCTTTCGGTGAGGAGGGATCCCGACGGGGCAGCGGCACGTCCGTGCCCTCATGGCCTGCGGGTCATGCCCGTAGGGGGATCTCCGGGGGACCGGACCGTGTGCGCCGGCGGCCCGACGAGGGGGTACGCCCCGTCCTCGCTGTCCGAGCCGGCCGGCTGGGTACCGGTCTTCCCTTTCATGGTGGGCCGGATCCACGTCGCCGCGGCCCCCTGATGTCAGGGATGGACGGACGGCGTCACGCCGAGACGGACGGCGGCACGCCGAAAGGACAGCTGAACGGACCGGGGGACGGCCCCGGCGCCGACAGGGTCAGCGGGTGAGCGCCGCGCTCAGTTCGTCGCGCCCGTCCGCTCCCGTCTTGCGGAAGACCGCCTTGAGGTGGTCGTTGACCGTGTACGCGGACAGGTCGAGGCGGCGGGCGATCTGCTTGACGGACGCCTTCGTGCGGAGCTCCGTGACGACGTCGCGTTCCCGGGGGGTGAGGGAGTACCACGCGCACAGGGACGGCAGGACGAGGTCCCAGGTGGCCCCCTGGACGACGAGGGCGACATCGCCCGTGCCGTCCGCGTCGAGCACCTGGCCCTGGCAGGTGGTCCAGCGGCCGCAGGCCGCCGGGGGCGCGCACACCACGGGAAGCGATCCGCCCCGACGGCGGGCTTCCGCCCGGGTGACGAGGGAGAGCGACAGGAGGAAGGCTTCCGGTACCCACGAGGGGATGGCGTGCGCCGCCCACTGGTCCAGCCATAGCCGCGCCTGCGGGCTGACCGCCTTGATCCGGTGGTCGGGGCCGACGGTGATCACGCCCGCCGACAGGGGCGGAACCTCGGGGCAGAGGGGGCCGGCGGTCGCGTACCGGCGCAGGGCGGTCAGCAGCGCGGGTACGAGCCGAGCCGCCCGCTCGGCGTCGTCCTGGCCGAACGGCGCCGTACCCGCGCAGCGGAGCAGCCCGAGCGCTCCCCACACGCCCCGCCGGTCCCGTAGCAGCAGCCGCAGCTCGGAACTCGCCCCGTGGGCGGTGAGGATCTCCCGTATGCGCGGGTCCGTCACGGGCGGGCCGTCCGTCCCGGCCCCCACGACGACGGCCGGGGTCCGCAGGAGTGTCGGGACCGCCGGACGCTGCGGGCCGCCTCCCAGATGCCGGTGCATGACGAGCTCCCTGACCAGCGCGGGGTCGTACGCGTGCCAGAAGCTGAAACTGCCGAGTCCGGGACCGGTCGCGGGGGCGGTCCCCACTAGGCTCAGGCCGTCGTGGGCGACGATGGGGGCGAGCACCCGCGAGATCCCCGCTCCGGCCTCCTCGGAGCCGGTGTCCTGACGCGCCGCCGCGTAGAGGTCACCCGCCAGACGCCTGTCGTCGAAGAACGTGAGGCCCATATCCGACCATTATCCCCGTATGTGCGGAGAGCGGCCCGGAGAGGCCGGGAACCCCGTGGAAGCCGGTGCGCTCGCGGACGACGGGGAAAGCCCGCCCCGGCGAAGATCGCGGGGCCGCCCCGGTGAGCCGGAAGGCGGACAGGCGCTGCCCCGTGCCCCGTGTCCCCTGCCCCGTGCCCCGTGGCAACGGGATCCGTGCGGAATCGGCCCCGATACCGCTGCTACCTCAAGGCGCCGCATCCGGGTGCGCTGCCTCGGTCCGGCCGCCCGAATCCAGCGCGACCTCACGTACGGCCCGACGATTGATCCCGTGATGCGGTTACGGAGGCTGTGGCGCGGAAACCCCAGGGGCGGTCGCGATGGTCGCCGGTGAGGTCAGTCCGAGCGCGGGGTTGTCCTTGCCGTCCCGCATGTGGTCGAGCCACCGTTCGTACCAGCTGAGGAAGTCCGGTGCGCAGGAGACGTTCGGGGGCGAGAAGCCGTCCGCGTTGCCCGTGACCACACGGCCGGTGAGGGGGGCCGGTCACGGCGATCAGGCACAGATCGCCGCAACCCATCCGAGGGCTGCCGTCCGCCGGCTTCCGGTTCATCGTGAACAGTCTGCACTCCTCCAGCGGCAGGCGACCGTAGAAGGGGCCGGCGCCGCTGCCCCCGAGCTCGATGAGAAACGCGCGGCAGGCCGCAGGCAGGACGATGTGCTTCTCTCGTCTCCGGGAGAGTACCGATCGGTTCGGCGGAAACCCACCCGAGGGCCTGGAGTGCCTCTGCCAAGAGCGCGGTCTGGGACTCCGCACACCGGTCGAGGCTGCGTCCACTGTGGGGATCATGTGCGGATCAGGGGAAGGTCCTGTACCGGTTCGTGGGGGTTCGGGCCTCCCGTGAACGTCCGCGCCCACGGCCCCAGGGGTCGTAAAGCCTCCCGAAGCGTCACCAATTACACCTCGCCAGGAAGTCCCTGACGCCCTGTCGATCAGGTTTGCGAGTTGCTCCGGCGTTCTGGAAGCCTCCTTGTCACTTGTCCCGCACATGAGCACGGAGGCACCTTCACATGCCCTCAAGGCGAATACGCCGCGCGTGGTTCACCGCCGCCGTCGCGGCCTCGCTCGCGTTCACCGGCCTGGCGGCCCCCGCCCAGGCCGAGGACGCGCCCGTCACGGACCCCACCATCCAGGAGCCCCTCACGGCAGAGGCCGCGCCCGTGCCGTTCGCGGCCACCGCCTGGACCTCGCCCGGCGGCGCGGCCTCGCCGGGCGACTTCACGCTGTCGCCCGGCGCGCTGAACGCCGAGACCACCTCCCGCGTCGCCCGGCTGGACGCCGTCCTGCCCAAGTCGGGCGTGCAGAACCTCCTCGCCGGGGCCAACCGCACGGCCGAACCGTGGTGCTCCCGTGACCCGTTCGGCACCGCACCCGACCCCGACGTCAAGTACTGCCTCCAGAGCGACGACTCCGTCTCGCGCGAGTGGGTGCCCCAGGGCATCACCGGCGTCTCCGACGCCAAGGACAACGAACTGTGGGGGGAGGCCGGGAACATCCAGCTCTTCGCCTCGTACGACGGCTGGGACCCGGGCCGCGAGACCGACCCGGACCCGGCGACGGGCGACTGCACCGCCGCCGAGCTGGCCGCCGACGACGCCTGCGGCCAGAAGGGCGTCCGGATCACCTTCGTCCAGAGCCGGACCAACCCGGCCACCGGCAACCCCGAGACCAAGTACCGGCACGTCCTGCTGGGCTGGACGTACGTGAACTCCGCCGACCACGTCTCCTTCGACGGGCTGCACGCCGCCGAGTACCCGATCCAGAAGGGCGTCCACGCCGGCGGGATCGTCTGGTACGGCAACTACCTCTACGTCGCCGACACCCGCAACGGCCTGCGCGTCTTCGACATGCGCACCATCATGGACCTGGACCCGGACGGCGACCCCACCACGCACGACGCGATGGGCACGGACACCGACGGCGTGCAGACGACCGCCAACGTCCAGGACAAGACGAAGGTCGGCCGGCACAACAACGTCTGGTACAGCTTCGGCTACCGCTATGTGATGCCGCAGGTCGCCGCCTGGAAGTTCAAGGCGACCCAGAGCAACCCCAAGGGCTCCTACGCCTGCGTCTCGACCGGCGCCCCGAAGGCGTCGTACATCTCGCTCGACCGCAGCACCACGCCGGACCGGCTGCTGATGGGCGAGTACTGCCGTCCGCAGACCGGCTACCCGTCCACCGGGCGCCTCGCCTCGTACCCCGTCGCGGCCCTGGAGGGACGCTCCGCCGACGTGCCCGCGGAGGGCTGGGCCAACTACCTGCCCCTGGCCGGCGGCGGCGCGCAGGGAGCGACGGCGAACGGCGGCACGCTGTACGTCAACGAGTCCAAGGGCACGGACGAACCCGGCAACCTCTGGCGCTACCAGTGGAGCAACGGTCAGCTGGTCCAGGACGGCCAGGCCGTCAAGACCGCCCGGGGCGCCGAGGACCTCTATCTGGAGCGCGGCACCGGCCGCCTGTGGTCCCTCTCCGAACACCGCCCGGGGTCGGCGTCCGACTGCACCGCGAACCGGGACGCCGCCGATCCGGTGGGCACCGACTACTGCCAGCGGGTGCTCTACGGGCACAAGCTGAGCTGGCTCGACGCCCAGCCGTAGTCCGGGGTCCGGGAGCCCGGGGGGCCGAGGGTCCGGGTTCAGGATCCGGCGGGCCCGCCGAGCGTGCGTACGGCGTCCACGATCAGGTCCCAGAACCGGTCCGCGTCGATGTCGGTCGCGACGTCGACGCCGGCCGGCAGGCCCGTCACCCCGTGCAGGTCCACCACCGTCGCGCCCCGGGTGTACGTCCCGTTCAGCTCCACCGTCACCGCCGCCCGGACGACACCGGCCAGCGCCGGGTCGATCAGGTGGGCGACCGTGAGCGGATCGTGCAGCGGGGGCGCGTCGAAGCCGAACACCTCGCGATAGGTGGAGGCGAAGTAGGTGAGCAGTTCGACGCAGAGCCGGCTGAGCGGGGTGCCGAGGGCGGCGATCCGGGCGACCACCTCGGGGGTGGCCCGCACCTGGTGGGTCGCGTTGAGGCCGAACATCGTCACCGGCAGCCCGCTGCGGAAGACGATGTCGGCCGCCTCCGGGTCGCACAGGATGTTGAACTCGGCCGCGGGTGTGGTGTTGCCCCGGTCCGTCGATCCGCCCATGAGCACGATCCCCCGGATGCGGGCGGCGAGTTCGGGATGCGCGAGCAACAGCACCGCGATGTTGGTGAGCGGCCCGGTCGGCACGAGCGTCACCGGCTCCGGGTGTGCCAGAAGGACGTCCCGCAGCACGGTGAGCGCGTCGCGCGGGTCCTGCGGCACGTCCGGCTCGGCCGTGCCGAAACCGGGGCCGTCGAGGCCCGAGGCGCCGTGGATGTCCTCGGCGACCCGGCCCGGTCCGCGCAGCGGCCGGGCGCGGCCCGCGGCGATCGGCACACCCCGGATCCCGGCCGCCGCGCACACCCGCCGGGCGTTGAGCGTGGTCTTCTCCACCGTCTGGTTGCCCGCGACGGTGGTGATGGCGAGGAGCTCGACCGCGGGATGGGCGGCGGCGAGGAGGATGTTGAACGCGTCGTCGTGACCGGGATCGCAGTCGAGAATCACGGGAACCGGCATGTCCCCACCGTCCCACATCCGGCCCCGCCCCGGGGCAGTGCCTTGGTCGGGCCGAAAGACGGAACACCCCCGTCCGGGGGAGGGGCGACGGCGGGCGCGTGGCGTGAACGCCTCGCGTCACCCGTAGAGGTCGGTGGCCGAAGGCGTCCGGCGGGGTCGGGCCGCCGGGGTCGTGTAGGCGAAGTTCAGCACGGTCCGACGCAGGCCCGGGCGAGCCAGGGGTGTGACGCGGTGCGCGGTGGTGTCGCTGCGGAGCAGGTATGCGTCTCCGGCGTGGTGGTGGGCCGTGCGGGCGTGGCCGTGGTCCAGGTTCCGCAGGGACGTGGCCCGGGGCAGGAAGTGGACCAGTCCGCCGTCTGCGGGGTCCTCCGGCGCTTCGAGGAAGAGGACGAGGGCGTACGGGTGGTCGTCCGTGTGGGCGCCGTGGGTGTCGCCGGCGCGGTGCAGGATGTTCAGCACGTGCCGCTCGACGGGGTCCTCGACCTCGATGACGGGCTCGCCGGCCACCTGTCCCACCAAGCCGATGAGGTTCCGGTCCCGGTACAGCGAGGGGATCAGCTCGGATGTCCCGCTGATGACGTGGCCGCCGAGGGTCGTCATGTGGCGGGGCGAGTCGTCCATGCACGCCATCGCGAAGTCGCGGCGCCGCGCCATGGCCTCCAGGCCGGCGGCCTCCCGTCCCAGCGCGGCGAGCCCGTCGCCGGTCAGCAGTCCGGGGAGGGCGAGGTAGCCGTCCCGCGCGAACCGGCCGGCACTGCCGGGCCCGAGGCGGGTGAGGACGTCGGCGTCGAGGAAGGGGGACACAGAAGGGCTCCGGGGCGGGCGGCGACAGGTCTCACCTGCCTCCCCGTTCCCGGCTCCTCGCACGCCCCCAGGGAGCCGAACGGCCGAACGTCGCGACCCGTGGTACGCCAGAACAGCCCGCAGGTCCGGGCGACCCCCGGGTGAGCCCGTGTTGCGACCGTGCGCCCCCGGTGCTCAGGAGTGGAGGAGGGGCGGGTGGGGGCAGTATCCGACGATGGAGACCAGCACGGGCAAGGCGCGTTTCGACGACATCTACGATCAGCCGGATCCCCGGGCGTACTTCCGGCGCCTCGCGCCTCTCGCGTACGAGATCCCGCATCACGGGCAGGCCGCGTTCAGGCGGGCGGCCGCCGCGCGGGCCGCGCTGGACGACGGGATCCGGCAGGCGGCGGCCGTGCTCGACCTGTGCTGCTCGTACGGGATCAACGCCGCGCTCCTCAACCACGACGTCACCCTCGCGGAGCTGTACGCGCGCTACACCGGACCCGGGACGCGCCGACTGACCACCGCCGAACTCGTGGAGGCGGACAAGGACTTCTACGCCTCCCGGCGGCGGGACGGCGCGTACCGGATCATCGGGCTCGACATCGCCTCGGCGGCCACGGAATACGCGGTCGCGGTGGGGCTGCTCGACGGCGCGTACAACGAGAATCTGGAGACGGACGAGCCGAGTGCGCCGCTGCGGAACGCGATGGCGGGCGTCGGACTCGTCACCCTGACCGGCGGGGGCAGTTACGTCACCCGGAACACCTTCCGTACGCTGCTTCCGCAGGCCGAGAGGCCCGTGTGGGTGAGCGCGTTCGTCCTGCGAACCGTCTCGTACGCTCCGATCGCCGCGCTTCTGGCCGCGCACGGCCTTCGAACGGTCGCCGACGCGTCCCGCAGCTACCCGCAGCGGCTCTTCACCGACGAGCGGGAGCGGCGGTACGCCATCGAGGCCGTACGCGCCCTCGGCCTCGACCCCGCCGACCGCGAGACGTCCGGACGCTTCCACGCCACCCTGTACGAGTCGCGCGGGTGAGGGGCGCCGGGCCTGCCGCCGCCGGGCACCGGGAGGCGGCAGCGCGGCCTGTCGCGGCGGGGTGCCGCTGTTCGGTGCGCGGCGAAGGGGGTGTCGATGGATCCGTACGGGGACAGCGTGTTGCTGTCCCGGCGCCGGTACCGGCTGGAACGGAACGGCACACGGGAGCGGTGGCGGGAGCGCGCGGGCTTCGCCCTGCGGCGGGCCATCGCACAAGGTTCCGCTGGGCCGAGGAAGGTTTCCTGGGGCGGGGGTGCCCGCTGCGCAGGGCAGGGTGAGCGCGCGTCAGGGGATCGTCAGGCCGCACACACGGCTGGCGGGGTCGTGGATCCGCAGGTCCTTGATCATCTTCTTGGCCATCATGAGGTGGCCGCGCTCGTTCGGATGGAGTCCGTCGCCGAGGAGGGAGAGGGGCACCGCCCCGCCGTTGGATTTCAGCCAGTGCGCGTGATGGTCGACGAGGACGACGTTCAGTTCGGCCGCGACCTCCCGGGTGATCCGGGCGTAGTCGCCGAGGGACGCCCGGTCGGTCCAGCGGCCGGCGTCGACCGGGTTGGGGGTCTGGAGCAGGGGGATCGCCCCGTCGGGCAGTGCCCGGACGTTCGTCACCAGCTTGCGCAGGTTGGCCCGGAAGACGGAGGGCCCGATGGCCGCGGTGGCGGCGTCGTTCGTTCCGAGCATGATCGACACGACGCGGGGGCGGAACGCGCCGACCCGGTCGGCGAACTTCGCCAGGAGGTCGTTCGTGGTGCTGCCGCTGACGCCGGTGTCGATGACGAAATCGCTGTTCTTCGGCCTGCCGAGTTCCCAGCGCACCCGCTCCTGGAAGTGCTCGGGATAGCTGCGCCAGCCGTTGGTCCACAAGGCGCCATGGGTGATGCTGTCCCCCGTGGTCAACCAGACGGCAGGCCTGTCGGAGTTGAGGATCATCGAGAGCCGGCCGGCGTCGACGAGGTCGACACGGACGCTCTGGGCGGCGATCTCCGGCTGGGCCAGGACACGGTCCCAGACGGCGACCCGCTGGATCGTGCCGGTGTAGAACCACCTGCCTCCGGGCTGCTCGCTGTCGAGGGTGCGGGCGACGTTGAGCGCGGTGAGGCCGGGGACCGCACCGAAGAAGGACGCCTGGGGGACGGTGAGTACGGGGCGTCCGTCGGCGTGGAACGTACAACCGGCCTCGGAGACGGTGATCGCGACGGTGTGGAGCGCACCGTCGTCGTACATGGTGCGGGTGAGGTGGTTCTGTTTCACGACCCCGCCGTGGCGTACGGAGAACTGCAGGCGGCCGCCACTGACGCCGACCATGAGTCCGATCGACGGCTTCGTCGGGTCCGAGGCGCCGAGCAGGGTCATCGAGAGGTTGCGGCTCGTGGTGGCGAAGGTGGCCAGGACGGTGCCCGCGGTGAGTCCGCGGACGGCGCCGACTCCGGCGGAAAGGTCGGTGTACGTCCGGCCGTCGTAACTCCGGTCCAGCCGCCGGTCCAGCACGGGCGGGGTGGCTGTGGCCGCGAAGGCCCAGGTGAACGGGGTGGTCAGGGCGGCGGCCAGGGTGCCGGCGGCCTGCAGGACGGATCGTCTGCGCAAGGTGTTCCCCTTCGGGGTGGATGGCGCCCGTGGCACGCAGGGCGACCGTGTACGGGAAGACGCCGGGGGCCTGCCGTCCGGCGGTGGGGCCAGGCCGTGCCGCGATGTCCTGATCAGCCGGCCGGAGGGCCGTGACCCGTCCGCTGCGGCGGGCGAAGTGCCACTCGGGGGCCGCCGCCGTCGTCGTGGCCGACGACGTGGAGACCGCCCCGCACGTCGCAGATTCCCGGGGGCGGACCGGAGCCTTCCCCCACCGTCACCGGCCTCGCTTCCGGCCTCGCAGGCACCGAGCCCGGCGCGCCTTTCCCCTGCCGCGTCCATCGAGGCGCCGGGATCGCACCCGAGCCCCCTACGCCCAGATCGCCGAGCATCCATCCCTCCACCGCGACCGCGTCGATCAGGCCTTCACCACCGTGCCGCACTCCACCGCCCTTCATCGCGATGGCCGCGCCGATACCTTCTCGTTCTTCGCGATCGCGCAGATGGACCTGATCTGTCCCTCTGCTGACCGGAGCCTCAACACCACGCGGAGGGGGACTGCACGGTGGGGGACTGCTCGGAACTCGGCGCCGAAGCGCGCGCATTGGGTGCCCTGGTGCCCTGAGGGCGTAGTGCGAGCCGGCCCTTCTTGTGAGCGCCTTGTCAGTGGCCGGGGAGACACTGGCGCTATGAAGACCAACGCAGGCCGTTCATCAGAGCCCCTCACATGGGTGGAGTCGATGGGCGGTCCTCTGATCGTCGTACCGGTCTCCGTGTTGGGCGGATGGCATGGCTGCACGGAGTCGGGACTGGTCATCGGTGACGGTGACGGCCCGGACGACTACGACCGCGCCTGCGAGGTGGACGGGCTTGCGGGAGTGATCGCCGTCGGTGGAGACGGCGCGTGGGGGCTGGTCCTGGCGGACGAACCCGCCACCACCTGCTACCTGCCGGAACACCGAGTCTTCGTCCGCTGGCTCGGAGCCGACTCGGATGCCGATCTGGTAGCCGCCG
Organism: Streptomyces sp. NPDC007863; assembly: GCF_040633895.1. Lineage (NCBI taxonomy): Bacteria > Bacillati > Actinomycetota > Actinomycetes > Kitasatosporales > Streptomycetaceae > Streptomyces > Streptomyces sp. NPDC007863. The sequence continues at coordinate 68,785 of NZ_JBEYEI010000024.1, read as the reverse complement.
CCCGGTCCGTCCTCGCCGACCCCGTGACCGAGTGGGAAGAGTGCGGTGTCTGGGAGACGGACGGGCCTGCCATGCTCATGGACTCTGTCACGGCCGGGAACGAGCTGGACGCCGAGTACCCCGACGGCGGCGGACCGCCGGAGCAGGCGCCCGTCCCGATACCGCCCGGCCGCTGGACGGTCCGCGCCGTCCACACCTCGGCGAACGAGGAAACCTCGGTGGGTCTGGTCCAACTTCTTCCCTGGTCACAGAGCTGATGGCCTGTCCCTGTCACCGGGAAGAGGTGCCGGTCAGGAGGTCTGCTCCCTGCCCGTGCGGGGATGACCCCATCGCCCGTCACCAGGTCCCACCGGCCTAGAACGTCACCCGGACCGTCAGACCGCCCGCCTCTCCCGGGTTGGGAGTCGCCGTCGCCTCGGCGCCGTGGGCGCGGGCGATGGCGTCGACGATCGGCAGGCCCAGTCCGGCGCCCTCCCCGGGCGCGTGGGTGCGTGCGTTGAGGCGGCGGAAGGGCTCGAAGAGCAGCGGGACCGTCTCGGCGGGCACGACCGGCCCGGTGTTGGTCACCTCGATGCCGGTGTCGGCGCCGGTGCCGGTACGGACGTCGACGCGCCCGCCGGGGACGTTGTGGCGTACCGCGTTCGCGATCAGGTTGTGCAGCAGCCGCTCCAGGAGGACCGGGTCGCCCTCGACGGTCAGCGGCAGGGCCCGCACCGTGACACGGACGTCGCGTTCGGCCGCCTCGTCGGCGAGCGCGGCCGCCGCCTGCCGGGCGAGTTCGTCCACCGCGACCGGGCGGCGCTCCTTGAGGCCCTGTTCGGAGGTGGCGAGGAGGAGCAGCCCCTCGATGATCCGCTCGCTGTCGTCGGCGACCTCGATGAGCTTCGCCCGGATGCGCGCCACCCGCTCCGGGGACGGATCGCCGGCGAGGCCGATCTCGGCCGCCGCGCGCTGGACGGCGAGCGGGGTGCGGAGTTCGTGCGCCGCGTTCGCCGCGAACCGCTGCTGGGCGGAGACCAGCCGCTCCATGCGGCCGAGCATGCCGTCGAAGGTGTCGGCGAGCCGCTTCAGCTCGCCGGGCGGCCCGTCCAGCGCGATCCGCTCGTGGAGGTTCTCGCCGGAGAGCCGCCGTGCCGTGTCGGTGATCACGGCGATCGGTCGCAGGACCCGGCCCGCCGTCCACCACGCGACCGCGACCGACGCGACCGCGTAGCAGACGAGGACGAGGACGGAGACGGTGAGGAGCCGGTCCAGGGCGGCGGACCCGGCAGCGTCGCTGACCGTGCGCGTGAGCGCCAGCGCCTCGCCGGGCACGACACTGGTGGCGTTCGGTGCGGGGCTCGCGGGCTGGGCCCGGGTGGGTCCGGCGGTCGCCCAGGGCGACGGCAGGTCCTCCAGCCGCTGGGCCGGGACCGCGGTGGTGACCGCCATGCTGATCGACGAGTACATGCCCTGCTGGACGAGCAGGTACACGACCCCCGAGAGCAGGACTCCGGCGACCACGAGCAGCACGGTGTAGAGGGCCGTCAGCCGGACCCGTTCGCCGTTCGGCGGCAGCGTGCGGCCGCGCCGCGCGCCGGCCTCCACCGTCCGGTGCGCAGCGGAGGATCGCGGCGCGGAGGATCGCGGCGCGGAGGGGCGCGGCGAGGCCCCGCGGCGGAGGCCCCTCACGACGCGATCCGGTAGCCGGAGCCGGGGACCGTCTCCACCACCGGCGGATCGCCGAGCTTGGCCCGCAGCTTGCTGAGGGTGACCCGTACCGCGTTGGTGCGGTAGCTGGTGTGCTCCTCCCAGACCTGCTCGATCAGGTCCTCGCCGCTGACCACGGCGCCCTCGGCGCGCAGCAGCGCCTCCAGGACGCCGAACTCCTTGGGCGACAGGTGCAGGTGCCGTCCGTCCCGGTCGGCCTGGCGGCGGGCGGTGTCCAGGACGATCCCGCGCCGGGCGAGGACGGGCGGGAGCGCGGGCCTCGCGCGCCGGCCCAGGGCCAGGACGCGCGCGAGGAGCTCGTCGTAGGCGAAGGGCTTGGTCAGGTAGTCGTCGGCGCCCATGCCGAGGCCCTCGACCCGGTCCCGTACCGTGCCCGCCGCCGTCAGCATCAGGACCCGGGTCATCAGCCGCTGCTCGACCACCCGGCGGCACACGTCGTCGCCGTGCATCCCGGGCAGGTCCCGGTCCAGGACGAGGACGTCGTACTCTCCCAGCCGCATCTTCCGCAGGGCTTCCAGGCCGTCGGCCGCGATGTCCACGGCTATCGCGTCGCGGCGCAGCCCCTCCGCGATCATCTCCGCGAGGAACGCCTCGTCCTCCACCACCAGTACGCGCATGGCCCCTGTGTATCCGAAGGGGACCTTTCGGCGGTGTAAACGAAACCGTTGAGAGAAGCGAAACATCCCTTCGCGGCAGCCTCTGCGGCATGACGATTCGACGGATCATCCGTACGGCCGCCGCCCCCTGTCTGGCCGCGGCCCTCGCCCTCCTCGCCACCGCGTGCTCCGGTTCCGACACCGGCGCGAAGGACTCCGGGAGCGCGAGCGAGGAGGGGAAGAAGGCCGACCAGGCCTTCGAGCACCGCACGTGCCTGCGCGAGCAGGGCCTCGACGTCCCCGAGCCCAAGCCGGGCGAGGAGGGCGTCGGGCTCACCATCGGCGGCGACGGAATGTCGAAGGAGAAGATGGAGAAGGCGTTCAAGGCCTGCGCGGACAAGGCCGGCGGCAGCGGATTCGGCAAGGAGCCGACGCAGGCCGACAAGGACAGGGCGCTCGCGTACGCGAAGTGCATGCGGGAGAACGGCTTCAACATGCCCGACCCGAAGTTCGACGGGGGCGCGCAGCAGGCCCTGCCGATACCGCAGGGCGCGGAGAAGCAGAAGTTCGAGAAGGCGATGAAGGCCTGCGAAGGCGTGGCCCGATGAGCGGCCCGATGACCGGCCCGGCGGACGACGCGCGGACCGGCGAGCGGCGGCCCCTCGGGCGGCGGCGCCTCGGGTTCGCGCTCCTCGCGATCGTCGCCCTTGCGGGCGGCGGGGTGGCCGTCACCGCGCTGACCGTCCCGCGGGAGTCGCCGTCCGGGCCCGCGGACTCCAAGGGACTGCCGTCCGCGACGGCCCCGATCACCAGGGGAGACCTGGCGGACAGCTCGCAGCAGGACGGAACCCTCGGTCACCTCGGGGAGCGGAAGATCAACGCGGGCGGCCCCGGCGGCACGCTCACCTGGCTGGCCCCCGTCGGCTCGGTCGTGTCCCGGGACGAACGGCTCTACGAGGTCGACGGCGCGGCCGTGCGGCTGATGTACGGCGACGAGCCCATGTACCGGACCCTGAAGACGGGCGACGAGGGCAGGGACGTACGGCAACTGGAGGAGAACCTCGCCGCCCTCGGATACACCGGCTTCGACGTCGACGAGGAGTACACGGCGAAGACGGCCGCGGCGGTCAAGCGCTGGCAGAAGTCCCACGGCGTGAAGCGGACCGGCACCGTCGGACCGGACCTGATCGCCTTCGCGGGCAGCGCGGTACGGGTCAAGGAGGCCGGCTCCGGATCCGGCGCGGACTCCGGCGGCGGGGGACGGATCGCCCCCGGTGACCGGGTCACGGCGGGCTCCCCCGTCCTCACCGTGACGGGCTCCGAGCGGGTCGTCTCCTTCCGGGTCGCCGCCTCCGAGGCCGGTTCGGCGAAGACGGGGACGCGCGTCGGGGTCACGCTTCCGGACGGGACGCGGCTGCCGGGGAAGGTGACGGCGGTCGGCAGGACGGCGACGGCAGGTGACGACCCCCAGGACCGTACCCCCAAGATCGACATCACGGTCTCCTTCGACGACCCGGCCGCCGTCAAGGGCGTCGACCAGTCCCCGGTCACCGTCGAACTCGTCGGCGAGACCCGCAGGGACGTCCTCTCCGTGCCGGTCAACGCCCTGCTCGCCCTGCCCGACGGCGGGTTCGGCGTCCAGGTGGTCGAGAACGGCGCCTCCCGGGACGTCCGGGTCGAGCTCGGCATGTTCGCGCAGGGCCGGGTCGAGATCAGCGGCCCGGGACTGCGCGAGGGCATGAAGGTCGGGGTGCCGTCCTGATGACCGGCACGCCGCACCCCACCGCGGGCCCGAGCCCCCGCCACACCCCGGGCCCGGAGCTCGCACCGGTCCCGGGCCCGGAGCTCGCACCCGTCCCCGGCCCGGAGCTCGCACCCGTCCCCGGCCTGGTCGCGGTCCCCGGCCGCGCCCCCGACCGGCCGCCGGTCGTCGAGCTCAGCGGCGTCGTGAAGGAGTACGCGGGCGGCGTCCGCGCGCTCGACGGCGTCGACCTCACCATCGGCGCGGGCGAACTCGTCGGCATCGTCGGCCCCTCGGGCTCCGGCAAGTCGACCCTGCTCCACATCGTCGGCACCCTCGACCGCCCCACCTCGGGAACGGTCGCGATCGCCGGCCACGACGTCGCGAGGCTCACCGACCGCCGCCTCTCGGCCCTGCGCGCCCGCCACATCGGCTTCGTCTTCCAGGCCTTCCACCTGGCCCCGGGACTCAGTGCCGTCGAGAACGTCGCCGAGGGGCTGCTCTACTCCGGCCTGCCCCGGTCCCGGCGCCGGGCGCTGGCCGCCGGGGCACTGGCCCGGGTCGGCCTCGCCGACCGGATGAGGCACCGGCCGCACGAGCTGTCGGGCGGTCAGAAGCAGCGCGTCGCCATCGCCCGCGCCCTCGTCGGGCAGCCCGACCTGCTCCTCGCCGACGAACCCACCGGCGCGCTGGACACGGCGTCCGGCAAGGCCGTCATGGAGCTGCTGCGCGCCCTGAACGACGAGGGCGCCACGATCGCGGTCATCACCCACGACACCGACATCGCACAGCGGCTCCCGAGGCAGGTCCGGATCCGCGACGGCCGGGTCGTCGCGGACTCGACCCGGGGAAAGGTCGTGCTCTGATGCCCGGCAGACGCAAACGCACAGCGCCCCCGGCGGCCGCGCGGCAGACGGGCGACCGGCGGGCCGCCGTGCTCAGGGCCCGCCGCCTCGGCCCCCGCGACGTGCTGCACGTCGGCTCGGCGGGGCTGCGCAGCCGGCCCGTACGGGTGGTGCTGTCGGCGCTCGGGATCGCCATCGGCATCGCGACCATGATCGCGGTCGTCGGCATCTCGGCCTCCAGCCAGGCGCAGTTGCTCCAGCGGCTCGACGCGCTGGGCACGAACATGCTGGTCGCCAAGCCCGGCGAGGGGATGTTCAGCGGTCAGGAGGTGAAACTGCCCAAGGACGCCGTCGGGATGGTCGGCCGCATCGAGGGCGTGGAGGAGGCCGGCGCGACCGGGGACCTCAGGCACTCGGTGCGCCGCTCGCGGCTGATCCCGGAGGAGGAGACGGGCGGCATCGCGGTGAAGGCGGCGACGGAGGGGCTGCTCGACGTGCTGCGCGGCACCCTGGCCTCCGGCAGCCGGCTGAACGCCGCCACCGGCCGCTACCCCTCCGTCGTCCTCGGGCACGTCGCCGCGGAACGGCTCGGCATCGACCGGCCGGGGCGTCAGGTCTGGATCGACGACCGGTACTTCACCGTCGTCGGCATCCTCGACCCGCTGCCGCTCGCCCCCGAGATCGAGCGCTCCGCCCTCGTCGGCTGGGACGCGGCGCAGCGGCTGCTGGGCTTCGACGGCCATCCCACCTCGGTGTACGAGCGGTCCACGGACGCCTCCGTCGGGCAGGTCCAGCGGCTGCTCGCCCCGACGATCGACCCGCAGAACCCGCAGAACGTCGCCGTGAGCGACCCCTCCGAGGCGCTCAAGGCGAAGGCGGCGACGGAGGGGGCGTTCTCCACCCTGCTCCTGGGCCTGGGAGGGATCGCCCTGCTGGTGGGGGGCGTCGGGGTCGCCAACACCATGATCATCTCGGTCCTGGAGCGGCGGCACGAGATCGGACTGCGCCGCTCGCTCGGCGCGACGCGGGGCCAGATCCGCGTCCAGTTCGTCACGGAGTCCCTGATGCTCTCGGGCCTCGGCGGCATCGCCGGGGTGGCCCTGGGCGCGGCGGCGACGGCCGTGTACGCCTCCGCCGGAGGACTTCCCTGGGTCGTCCCGCCCTGGGCGGCCGGAGCCGGCTTCGCCGCGACGCTCGCGATCGGCACGGTGGCCGGCCTGTACCCGGCGGTCCGCGCCGCCCGCCAGTCGCCGACGCTGGCCCTGGCGTCGGCGTAGCGGACGACCGACGGCCCGCGCCGTCCCGGCGCGCGAACGCCGAGCCGGCGCGGGTCGCGTGCCGGTGCCGGTGCCAGGAGGACGGTAGGCCGGAGCGAGGATGGTCCGCCGGAAGGGACGGTCCGCCGGAAGGGACGGTCCGGCGGACCCTCTCGCCCTCCGGATCCGTATCCGTCAGTCCGCCGGTCGGGACGGCGGTGCGGCCGCCGACGGCTCCCGGAACCAGCGGACCGGCCCCTCGGTGAGCCAGGATCCGTCGCCGAGGGGGTGGATGTCGTAGCAATGGGCGGCCTCGACGGCCAGCGGTTCGCCGTCGACCGTTCCGGTGGACACGTCGACGAGGTGGAACCGGAACCAGTCCTCCCCGTCGTCGGTCTCGCCGGCGAGGGTGACCACGGCCGTGTCCGGCGTCAGATAGCCGCCGCTCCACTCCACGACGGTCTCGTCCGGGTCGTACCCGAAGGCCTCGACCGGGAGGGTGAGGAACACCTCGCCGCCGGGGTGGCGGTGGAAGGCGACGTCCGTCTGCTCGTGGTCGACGGTCATGAACTGCTCGCCGCCGGGGGCGAGAGCGATCAGACAGCGGTCCGGCCAGGGGTACTGGGTGAACTCCACGTCCCCGTCGTCGCCGGCCACGCCGCGGAGGGCGACCGTACCGTCCTGGCCCTCACCGATGTCGAGGTAGACGCTGCCGTCCACGGGGTGCACGTGGTGGAAGCCGCCGTGCCCCGCCGTCCGGACCTCCCGGCGGGCGAGGACCGCTCCGCTGCCGGCGTCGTGCACGACCCACTGGTCCACGTCGGCGCGACCCGCCATCGCGTCGGGCCGGTAGACCCAGACGGTCCGGCCGTCGAGGGAGAGCGCGCAGCCGGGCCGGTGGCCGTGGCCGGCGTCGGAACGGGGGACGAACTCGGACTCCCACAGGGGGTCGCCTGAACGGTCGAGGCAGACGACCCGGTGCAGAGTGGTGTACACGACCCCCTCAAGGTCCGGCCGGACCGCCGACGCCGTCACCTCGTCACCGTCCAGCGGCCGGAACACCGCGGCGGGCTCCAGCCTCCCGGCGACGCCGGATTCGACCCGGTAGGCACGGATCCCGTCGTCGTGGTGACGGGTGATGACCTTCGGGAGCCGCACGGGAATCATCCGCCGAGGCTATCCCGTGCCGGGCGGCTGTTGATCTTTCGGGGAAGGTGGGCGAGGCTGCCGGTCGTGCGCGGGCGACGGTCGCGCGCGAGACACGGGACGGAGGACCGATGGAACGGGTGGAGGCCGAGCTGTTCACGGACGGCGGCAACGACGCCGTGGTGCGGCTGCCGGGCCGCGGGTTTCCCGGGGTCCTGATACAGGGGGACTCCCTCAGCGTCCTGCGGTCGGACGTCGCCGAACTCGTCGAGCTCTGCGCCGCGGGCGACCTGGAGGAGGCCCGGTACGTGGCGGGGCTCCTCCACGCCGACCTCGGAGCCCGACTCCAGCGCTACCGGGACGCCCTCGCAGCGCACGGCATCCCCCACCCCTTCTGATAGGCGCCGCGCCTCCTCCCGAGACGTGCCCGCCGAGGGAAGGCGCTGCGCGGTGCGCGGGACCGGTGGCGCGGACCCCGAGGCGGCGTCACGCGCCCCCGCGTTCCCCGGAGTCCGGCGCTTCCGTCCCCACCGAGGGCGTACCTCCGCCGGCCACCCGCCTCGCCCTAGAGCGGTCCTCGTCAGCGGATGGCAGGGGACGTCCTCCTGGCAACGTGTGGATGCACCCGCCTCGGGAGATGAGCAGGACCCCTGTTATGGTGCGCCGATGTCAACGATCAAGCAGTTCCAAGTGACCTTCGACTGTGCGGAACCCGCACGCCTTGCCGCCTTCTGGTGCGAGCTGCTGGGATACGTCGTTCCGGCGGTCCCTGAGGGCTTCGCCACGTGGGAGGAGTACCACGACTCGCTGCCGGCTGACGACGAGGTCTACTTCGCGTGTACCGATCCCTCGGGTGTGGGCCCGCGCGTGCTCTTCCAGCGAGTTCCCGAAGGCAAGGTCGTCAAGAACCGGGTGCACCTCGACGTGCGGGTCGCCGCCGGGCTCGTGGGTGACGAGCGCCTGGCCGCGCTCGAGGCCGAATGCGCACGGCTGATGGCGCTCGGCGCGAAGCACGTGCTGACGCAGCGCGCCGATGGCGTCAACGAGTCGTGCATCACGATGCAGGACATCGAGGGCAACGAGTTCTGCCTCGACTGAATCTGCTCCGAGCCTGCCACGGGGATCCACGACGGCTCAGCCGCCGGAGGTCGTCCAGTCGCCCAGCCAGTCCGCGACCTCGTGGTCGGCGGCCTGCGTGTCCGTCAGGTGCGGCCGGTCGACGGAGGCGGGGCCGGAGCCCGGGCCCTGGTTGCGGTACTCGGCGAAGCGGTCGTCCCGCCAGGAGAAGCCGCTCATGTCGGTCCAGGGTGCCGGGCGGACGGCCGCGCCGAGGCGGCTGTCGCGGACCACGGTCTGCGGATCGAGGGTGGCGTCGCCGCCCGCGTGCCAGGGCCGGCCGAGGTGGAAGCTGTTCGCGGCCACGTCTCCGTCGATCACCGACCGGGTGATCAGGATGCCCCGGTGGGCGGCGGCCGTCGAGGGGGCGGTGACGTACCCGGCGGAGCTGCCGTCCCACCGCTTGCGCAGCGTGAGGACCGAGCCGTCGACGACCAGCGTTCCCCGGCCGAAGACGAAGTCGACGTTCCCGGCGACGTACGAGTTGGTCAGCCGGATCCGGCCGACGACGTCCCTGGAGGCCGAGTCCGTCTGGAGGGTGTCCTGGTCGCCCTCGATGATCAGCCCGTGGAGATCGACCCGGTCGGCCGCGGTGCGCAGGGCTACCGCCTGGTGGCCGGACTGGGCCTGGTGGGCCGCCTCGTCGAAGGAGTTGACGACGCTCAGGTTCCGCAGCCGTGTGTCGTCCGCCTCGACCGCGAGGGTGGCGCTGCCGCTGGTGCCGTACGTCCCCGATCCGTCCGGTTTCATGGTCCCGGCGGAGTTGTCGTACTCGATCCGGGTGTCGCGGCGGCTCGGGCCGGTGCCCTGGAGGGTGACGAACCGCTTGGTGCGGGGCACCTTCACGGTCTCCCGGTACAGACCGGGTGCGACGGCGACGGTGACGGGCAGCGCGTTCCCGGCCGGGACGGCGTCGACCGCCGCCTGCACGGAGGTGTGGTCGCCCGAGCCGTCCCGCGCGACGGTGACCACGGTCGGGGCGAGGACGCCGATCGCGGCGCGCGGTCCGGCGCCGGCGGTGACGAGCGCGGGCACGTCGGCGGCCCGGTCCGGGGTGTAGGGGTAGTGGGCGGTGGGGTCGAAGGCCCCGGCGCCGGAGGTGTCGGGCCCGGACTCGTTGCGCCCGCTGGTGCCGTCGAAGATGTTGCCGCGCTGGACGAGGGCGGCGGTGGCGTCCTTGGTGACCGGGTTCCTGATCCCCTTGAAGTAGCTGTTCTCCAGGACCATCCGGGTCGCGCCCCGGGCGTAGTTGCCGTACGCGACGGAGACCGCGCCCGTCGGGTCGTCCTGGAGGTAGTTGTTGTAGAGGTGCGCGTAGGCCGCGTTGTCGGCGGAGGGGTTGCGCTGCTGCGTCTCGTACAGCCAGTTGTGGTGAAGGGTGAGCGCCGCCGTGGTGTTCGGGGTCCAGCCGATGCCGAGGGTCTTGTTGTTGTCGCTCAGCCGGTTCCAGGAGATCGTCACGTAGGTGGTGTCCTTGCGGCTGTCGATGAGGCCGTCGGCCTGGTTCCGCAGGGTGTTGTGGTCGATCCAGACGTGGTGGGCGCCGTCCATCTGGATGGCGTCGAAGTCGTGCTCGTCGTCGTTCCAGACGCCCTCCGACGAGTCCCGGATCGTCAGGTTGCGGATGATGACGTTGTGGACCCCGGCGCCGAGGAAGAAGCCGCCACCGACGAGGTGCCCCGTGGTGCCGGCGCCCACGATGGTCTTGTCCGACGCCACCTTGATCTCCCGGCCCTTGGGGACCATCGTGATCGCGCCCTGGACGACGATCGTGTACGGCTCCGCCGCCGTCGCGTACCTCTCCAGGTCCGCGAGCGTGGTGGCGAGCACGGTCCGCCCGTCCCGGCCGCCGTAGGTGCCGTTCTGGCCGAGGGCGTCGACCGAGGCGAAGCCGTCGGCCGTGTCGTCGCTCCAGTCGGCGGCGAGCGCGGCGAGCGCGGCGGCGCGGCCGGCGGCCTGCTCTGCCGGGGCGCCGATCTTCTTCTGCGGGCCGGAGAAACGGCCCACCAGCGCGGGTACGGCGGCCGCCGGGTCGAGCCGGTAGTCGTAGAAGGAGCGCGGGTCGAAGGCCTCGCCGCGGGTCTCGTGCCGGCCGCTCGTGTTGCGCAGGACCGAGCCCCGCTGGACGAGTTCGGCGGTGGCGTCGGCCTGGAAGGGGTGCTGGACGTCCTCGTAGTAGCTGTTCTCGATGACCATCTTCGTGCGGCCCCGCGACCAGTTGCCGTAGGTCCACACCGGGTCGGCCGGGTCGTTCTGGGCGGTCAGGTGGTTGTTGTACAGGTGCGCGTAGGCGACGTTGTCGGCCGAGGGGTTGCGCTGCTTGGTGTGGGCGAAGAGGTTGTGGTCGATGGTGATCTGGGTGCGGACGTTCGGGGTCCAGCCGATCCCGAAGGTCTTGTTGTTGTCCTCGAAGCGGTTGTAGGAGACGGTGACGTACTCGCTGTCCTTGCGGATGTCGAGCTGTCCGTCGCAGATCCGCGAGAAGCGGTTGTGGTCGATCCAGACGTGGTGGACGGAGTCCATCTGGATGCCGTCGTAGTCGGTGTTCTTGCAGTCCCAGTCACCCTCGACGGCGGTGTCCCGGATCGTCAGGTTGCGGATGATGACGTTGTGGGTGCCGGGGTTCAGGTGCAGCCCGCCGTGGACCAGTGCGGCGGTGTCCCCGAGTCCGATGACGGTCTTGTCGGAGGCGACGGTGATCTCGGTGCCGAACGGCTGGAGGGTCAGGGCGCCGGACACCTGGATGACGTACGGCTCCGGGGCCGCCGCGTAGCGGGCGAGGGAGACGGCGTCCGTCACCGTGACGACCTCGCCGCCCGCGCCGCCGGTGGTGCCTCCGGCGAGCGAGGCGAAGCCGTGCGCGGTGTCGGACCAGCGCTCGGCGGCGGATTCGGCGCCGACAACCGGAGCTGCGGCCTGGGCGGGAAGGGCGGGGGCGAGGGCGGTCAGCAGCGCGCCGGCGAGCAGTGCGCGGATACCGGCTCTGCGGGCCCGCCGGGGAGAGGAGGGGAACACGGCTCAGCTCCTGTGGATATGGGGGAGGGGGGTCAGCGGGCCGCGCGGCCGGCGCCGGCCTGGCGGGCCACCGCACGGTCGGCCTCGGCGGCGTCCTCGATCGGGCCGTGCAGCTCGGGAAGGCGGTCGACCTGGTCCGTCAGGTCGCGCTCGCTGCCCGAGTTGTAGGCGTTGTAGATCGTCAGCAGGTCCACCGGATAGCCGTTGAAGACGTTCCCGCGTGCCAGCAGGGCGCTGCCGTTCCAGCTCTTCACGAGGTCGGCGGCCTCGACGTGCGCGGGAGTGGTGAAGGCGTTGTTCTCGACGACGAGCGCGGACTCCGTGGAGACACCGATCGAGTACCGGTAGTCGTGCGCGTCCTCGGGGACCACGTACCGGTTGTTGTAGACGTGGACCTGGCCGAAGCGCACCCGGGGCGCGCGCTGTACGACGTCGGCGAACTCGTTGTGGTGCAGGGTGACCCGCAGCTTCCCCCGGTCGGTCACGACTCCGTCGCCGTTGCCGATGAGCATCGCCTTGTCGTGGCCTTCGAAGCGGCTCCAGCTCACGGTCACCAGGTCGGAGCCGTTGGTGATGTCCAGGAGCCCGTCGTGCCGGAGGAAGTTCCTTCCGAAGTAGACGGGTTCGGCGCTGTCGGGGCGGCGGCCGTCGTCGAAGGTGACGTGGTCGACCCAGACGTTCCGGGCGCCGCGCAGCCACAGCGTGTCGTAGGCGGACTTCCAGTCGCCGAGACCGCCGGAGTTGGGCTGCCAGACGGGGAAGCAGTCGTAGGCGTCGGAGAGCTCCAGGTCCCGGACGATGACGTTCCGGGCGTCCTCGATCCGGAGGGCCGCGCCGCGCAGGCCGGAGTGGGGGCCTGTGCCGATCAGGGTGGTGTTCGAACCGACGGTGAGGGTGACCCGCTCGGCCTGGCGGGCGGCGGAGGCCCGGCGGGCCTCCTCCTGGGGTCCGGACGGCTTCGCCGCGCCCCAGACGCGCGGGTCGTAGGCGTCGAGGTAGTCGGCGACGGAGTAGCCGTCGGCGGCGTAGTCCGCGCAGGACAGGGGCCGTCCGGCGTCGTCGGTGTTCGCGTCGATGACCCCGGCGATCCGGATGATCTTCGGTACGTCACTGCCGCCGTCGAGCGCACGGACCAGCCCGGCGCGGGTGCGGACGGTGTACACGTGCGCGGCGTCGGCGGCGGACCCGCCGGTGGTGCCGCCTTCGGCGGCGGCCCAGCCGTCGTCCGCCGCGAGGACCTCGCGGCTCAGGTCCGGATACCGCCCGGACTCCGGCTGTGCCGAGGCCGGTACGGCCGTGAGGGCGGCGGCGAGTGCACCGGCGAGGGCGATCCGGGCGCCCGCCCGGCGCGGTCTCAGGGCACTTCTCATGGGCTCTCCTTCTCCCCGCCCCAGACAGGGAACGGCGGACAGTAAGCGCTTTCTCCATGGAACTGCGACGACCGTAGGGACCGGCTGCCCATTAGTCAACATCGATAACAAATGCGCTCGGTCGTTTCCTAGGAGGCCCCCGGCTCCGGCCCCGGCTCCGGCCCCCGGTCCCGGCCCCCGGTCCCGGCCCCCGGTCCCGGCCCCCGGTCACGGCTGTCCCGCGCCGACGCCGCCTACGTCGCAGGCCGCTTCGATGACTCCGCCGCAACGCGAGGCGGCCCGGAAGCCCGCGCGCCGTGCTGGCGGGTGTGGGCGTTCGCTTGATTCCGTCCCCAGGGGTAGGTTCACGCACTTCCCCGGGTGCCCGTGTCTGGCTGGGTGCGGGTGACTTGTCTCGTCAGAGGTCGACGCGGTGCTCGGCAGCCGATGGGTCGTCGACGGAGCCGTAGCGCAAGACGACGTGCGCCGGCCGGTACGGCAGGTCCTTCAGGATGGGTGCCATGACCGCGAAGAGCGCGTCGGCGTCCGGTCCGTAGGCGTAGAGGACCGCTTCGCCGCCTCCGTACTCGTTCCCGTCGAACTCGCCGACTCCGGCTTGCTCGATCGCCTCGGTCAGCAGGGACTGGGACCGGCGGACGGCCTCCCGTTGGCCTGGCTCGCCGAGGCCGTCATCGGCCAGTCGATAGTGAGCGATGACGGCATGCTCGACGTAGTCTTCCGCTTCGTCTGGGTCGGCCATGCGGGGAATGCTCTCACCCCGGGCAGACATCCTCGTCGGCTGACCCTCCGGGAGGCGGTCCCAGGTGCTCGCGGGCTTGTCGGTCGGGTGTCTGGGCCGCTGGTTCGGGCGGTAGCCGGGTCCGTTCATGCCGGCTTGGCGACTCGTTCTGATCCGCCGATCGCTTCGTCGCGCGCCGTGCGGTCCCGCCGTGTGCGAAGCACCCCGGCCGATCGCGGGCTGCCGCGAGGCTACAGAACTGCCGGTGCGGTGGTGAAGAAGGCCGCCATCTGCTCCAGGCCCTGCGGGCCGAACATCGTGTCCAGGCTCTGGGCGGAGTCGGTGGCGGAGGCTTCGCTGCGGGGGAAGAGGGCTTCCTCGTAGGCGGTCAGGGCGGCCTCGGTGTCGCCGGGGTGGGCGGCGATGGCGGCGGCGAGTTCGGCGCCGTCGTACATGGCGAGGTTGGCGCCTTCGCCGGCGAAGGGGGACATCACGTGGGCGGCGTCGCCGAGCAGGGTCACGCCCGGTGTGCGGTCCCAGCGGTGGCCGACGGGCAGGGCGTGGATGCGGCGCGGGGTCATGGTGTCCGCGTCTGCGATCAGGCCGCGCAGGGTGTCGTCCCAGCCCTCGAAGCGGGCGAGCACGGCCTGCTTGGCCGCGGGGAGGTCGGTGAAGTCGACGGTGTCCAGCCAGCCCTCGTCCGCCTTGAGGGCGGTGTAGACGTGGAGGCTGCCGTCGGTCTCCTTGTGGGCGAGGAGGCCGCGCTCGTCGCCGAGGCAGAGGAAGAACCCCCCGCCGACGACGGCCGCACTGCGCGGATGACGGGTCTCGGCCTCCAGCAGGTCGGTCTCCACGAAGGAGATGCCGGTGTAGGCGGGCACGGCGTCGGAGAGCAGGGGCCGCACGCGTGACCAGGCGCCGTCGGCGCCGATCAGCAGGTCCGTGGTGATCGTGGAGCCGTCGGCGAAGGCCACCTCGTGGCGTCCGCCGTCCAGGGCGCGGACGCCGGTGACCTTCCTGCCCCAGTGGACCGTGCCGTCCGGGAGGGAGTCGAGGAGCAGGTCGCGCAGGTCGCCGCGGTCGACCTCGGGCCGGCCGCCGGTGCCGTCGTCCTCCTCCGCGACGTGGACGGTGCCGTCCGGGCCGAGCAGGCGCAGGGCCTGACCACCCTCGTGGATGATCTTGAGGAAGCCGTCGTGGAGGTCGGCCGCGCGCAGGGCCTTCTGGCCGTTCTCCTCGTGGATGTCGAGCATGCCGCCCTGGGTGCGGGCCTCCCTCGACGCCTCCCGTTCGAAGACGGCCGCCTCGATGCCGTTGGCGTGCAGGACGCGGGCGGCGGTGAGGCCGCCGAGGCCTCCGCCGATGATCGCGATGGGGTGGTGCGTGGTCATGGGGTCCTCCTGACGGGTGGGGGGATGACGCTGCGGCCGTCCTCGGGGGCCACATCTCCACCGTAACGAACGTGTTCGTAGCGAACAAGTTCGTCGAGGGGTGTGCTGTGTCTCGCGCCGTGCAGTCGCCGGGCCGGACGCGGCGTAGGCCGTCCGGGTCGGGAGTCCGCAGCCCCGGCGCTGCGCGGGAGGTCAGCCGGTGGTGTCCGGGACGGGGGTGTGGAGAATGCCGTTGATCACGAGGTCGAAGCCCCAGGACAGCCGGGCGTCCTCGGTGCCGGACAGCAGCGCCGGCAGATGCGCCTTGATCATCGGGTGTTCGGCCTCGTCCGCGCCGTGTGCGGCGCGGGTGAGGGCGTCCCAGTCGTCCTGGCTCATCGGGTCGCGTTCCTGGGTGCCGTGTTCGGCGGCCGTGGCGGTCGCGTACTGCAGGAGGTTGTCCACGCCCCACGCGACCTGCTCGCGCGGGGCGCCGCTGCGGGAGAGCAGCAGCAGGAGGCGTTCGAGCAGGGCGAGGTAGTTCGCGCCGCCGGGGCGGGCGACCAGGGCGGACCTGGCCAGCTGCGGGTGCTCGAAGAGCAGCCGGGTGTAGGAGGTGAGGACCGCGACGAGCTCGTCGCGCCAGCCGGCACCGGCCCGGTCGGCAGGCAGGTCCACCTCGCCCAGGAGCGCGTCCAGGACGGCGGCGTGCAGCTCGGCGGTGTTGGCCACGTAGACGTAGAGCGAGGCGGGTCCGGTG
This sequence comes from Streptomyces sp. NPDC007863, assembly GCF_040633895.1. NCBI lineage: Bacteria > Bacillati > Actinomycetota > Actinomycetes > Kitasatosporales > Streptomycetaceae > Streptomyces > Streptomyces sp. NPDC007863. The sequence goes on along the minus strand of NZ_JBEYEI010000024.1, from coordinate 53,142 downwards.
TCCAGTTCCTGGGCCAGGCGCCGCATGGTGACCTTCTCCAGCCCCTCGGACCGCATCACCCGCACCGCCGCCTCGACGATCCCCCGCCGGGTGAGGGCGGGCTTCGACGGTCGTTCGCGCCGGCTGATCGGTTCTCGCTTCGCAGTCATACCCCGATCGTAACGATCGTGTTCGTCACGATCGGGGTGCGTGCCGTCACCGCTCGTCCCGCACGTCCGCCGAGCCGGCGCCGACGGCAGGCTCCTTCGCCACGGGAGCACCGGGCCGGTACGCGCGCCACGCCACCGGCCAGGCCAGGGCGAGCGCCGCCAGAGCCACGTGGGATTCCCGTTCGACACCGGACTCCATTGACGGGTTTACGCTCTGCCGATGATCGAGATCCTCGACAACCTGGACGTGCTGTACCAGCCCCAGCTCGACCTCGCGACAGTCGAGATGGGCCGCGTGGCCCTGGGGGCACCAGCAGCCGGCGTTCCACGCCGGACCATCACCGAGGCCCAGTCCTCCATAGTCGCCCGATACCGCGGTGGGACCAACGTCGACAGCGAGTACTACGACGCCGACGGAGGGAGGCTGACCCTCGACGAGGTCATCGACCACACTGTCCGGTCAGATGGATTCTTGTACTGCGCCGACAAGCTCACCTACAAGGTTCGAGCCGGTACCGTCGTCGGCTTCGCGATCTACGGATCGCATCTTTCCCACTTCGCTCACCTGACGTCCTACGAGGAACTCCTGGACGCCTTCGGCAGACCCGACCGGGCGAGCGAGGACGAGGCATACGGCGACCTCATGGGCTACGACAACTACTACTGGGGCGCGCGAAAGCATGTGCGGTGGGACGCCTGGGACGGGCGGGTGAGCCTGATCAACCTGGGCGCCTTCGAGGGGAACAGCGGCCCCTGACGGCCTGCGCCGGATCCAGGCTCCGCGGTACCGAGGCCGACGGCAAGCCGAGATCGTCTTCCGCGCCGGGCCCGTCCTTCCGGCTCCGGGCCCAGTGGAAGGAGTCGGGGACGGTGTGGTCCTGCTCGGCGTGGGCACGGCCGTAGTGGTGCCATACGTCTGTGGTCGTCGCCCGGGCCATCTCGGCGGCACCGTACGGAGGCTGCCGCCGGTTCAGGTGAAGGACACCTGGGCGTGCCCGGAGGCCCGGACCGTGCGCCCGGGCCTCCGGGGCGTCACCTGGGTGACCCGCTCTGGAACAGCGCCAAGGGCAGAGAGCCAGTCGCCCGGCGACAAGCGGGCGGATTCGTACGGCTGGGCCGTGAACACCGGGGACGGACGCTCGCCGAACCCGGCGAGCACCCGGGATGTCCGGCGGCGACGGTCTCCCGTAGGGAACGCCGCACCTCCGTCACCGAACTGACCCTCATTCACCGCGCGGCATCCACCGCGGGCATCCCCGACAAGTCCCGGCGGGTTCCCTGGCGTCCTCGGCGCGCCGCAGCCTCCTCCCGCCGCGAACGGGACCGGGCCGCCGAAGGGGCCGTGGTGGGCCGTTCGTGAGGGGCCCCTCCGGGGACCTGGTTCAGTCGGTTGTCGGAGGGTGGGGTTCGCCCGCCGCGCGGCGGTACTCGGCGTTGATGCGCTGGGCCTCTTCGAGCTGGTCCTCAAGGACGATGATGCGGCAGGCCGCTTCGATGGGGGTGCCCTGGTCGACGAGTTCGCGGGCGCGGGCGGCGATGCGCAGCTGGTAGCGGGAGTAGCGGCGGTGGCCGCCCTCGGAGCGGAGCGGGGTGATCAGCCGGGCTTCTCCCAGGGCACGGAGGAAGCCGGGTGTCGTACCGATCATCTCGGCGGCCCGGCCCATCGTGTAGGCGGGGTAATCGTCGTCGTCGAGCCGACCGAGCGGATCGTCTGCTGTCATTCTCACCTCTCCGGCGAACCTTCCGGTACACGGCCGGTGGTCCGGCTCGTTCACCGAGGGTAACGCCGCCGTCCGCGCCGCAGGTACCGGGCACCGTGGATGCCGGGAGCGGCGTACGAGGGGAATCGTCTTCGGGTGGAGAGCGGAGAGCGGAGAGCGGACGGTGGGGTGGGCCGTGGACGGACCGGTGAACGGGCGGGGCTTCCGCCTCGCGGCACCGGTCCTCCGGCCGTCAGGCCGCCGGGGGTGCGCCCAGACGGTCCGAGGCCCGCCGGACCTCGTCGGTGACGGCCGGGGCGGAGGCGGCCGGACGGGTGCCGCACGTGAAGCCGAGCCGGGTCATGGCCCGCAGGACCTCGTCGACGCCGAAGTCGCGGCGGTCCTGGCGCGTGACGACCGCGCCCACCTGCTTGGCGGGGTAGTTGCGGCGGCCGATGGTCACGAACGGGCCGGAGACGGGTTCGGGCACGACGCCCTTCATCGCCTCCAGGACACCACTCTTCGTCAGCTCGAACGGGAAACGGGCGATCACGCAGCGCATGGGACCTCACAGGGGGAAGGGAAGGGGCGCGTCGGGTGGGCGTTCCCGGCGCGGGGGGTCAAGGGCGGGGCGTGGTTCCCGCCGGGGCGAGTTCGCTCAGGCGTACCCGGTCGGTGTACGCGGCACTGGCGCGGAAACCGGCGAGCTGGGCCCGGGTGACGAGGCCGGTACGCCGGCCGTCGGCGTCCAGGATGGCCAGGTGGGCGGTACGGGCCCCGCTCATGACCGCCAGGGCGACCTCGACGGTCATGTCCGCCCAGACGTGCGGTTCGGCCGTCGTCTGGGCGGACGGCTGGGTCAGGGGCTGTGTCGGTGTCGGTGTCACAAGCGGCTCCTTCGGGGGGTAGGGGAAGTCATGGGTGCTGGATCAGGTGCGAGGTCCGGGCGGGTGCCGTCCGTCGCGGGGAGGGGCCGGGGACATGGCCGCCCGAGGGGGTCCGCGCGCCCGTGATGCGGTGCAGTTCCGCCTCGCCGGGGCGGATCGGGGTGATCCGGGGCCGGACGCCGGCTTCGGACATGAGGCGGGCGGTGGCACGGCGCTGGTCCGGTGTGACCAGGGTGACGACGCTGCCGGGGTTCCCGGCCCGGGCGGTGCGGCCGCTGCGGTGGAGGTAGTCCTTGGGGTCGGCGGGCGGATCGACGTTGACGACGAGATCGAGGCCGTCGACGTGGATGCCCCGGGCGGCGATGCTCGTGGCGACGAGCACCGGCACCTGCCCGCTCTTGAACCGGGCGAGCGTGCGGGAGCGCTGAGGCTGGGACTTGCCGCCGTGCAGCGCGGCGGCGAGCACCCCGTGGGCGAGCAGGTTCCCGGTCAGCCGGTCGACGGCGTGCTTGGTGTCGAGGAACATGATCACGCGCCCGGCACGGGAGGCGATCTCGGCGGTCGCGGCCTGTTTGTCGTCGGGGTGGACGTGCAGGACGTGGTGCTCCATCGCCGTGACGGCCCCGGCGGCGGGATCGACACAGTGCACGACGGGGTCCGACAGGTAGCGGTCGACGAGCCGGTCGACGGAGCGGTCCAGGGTGGCCGAGAAGAGCAGCCGCTGGCCTGCGGCGGGCACCCGGTCGAGGAGTTCGGCGATCTGGGGCGCGAACCCCATGTCGGTCATCTGGTCCGCCTCGTCCAGGACGGTGACGGAGACCCGGTCCAGCAGGCAGTCGCCCCGGGCGACGAGGTCCGTGAGCCGGCCCGGGGTGGCGACGACGATCTCGGTGCCCTTCCTGAGGGCGTACGTCTGTTTGCTGAGGGGCATTCCGCCGACGACCGTGGCCAGCCTCGACCCGACGGCGTGGGCGTACGGCGTCAGCGCGTCGGTCACCTGCTGCGCCAGTTCACGGGTGGGGACGAGGACGAGGGCGAGGGGTCGCCTGGGCGCGGCGCGGGTGCCGGCCGTACGGGCCACCAGGGCGAGGCCGAAGGCCAGCGTCTTGCCGGAGCCGGTCCGGCCGCGCCCCAGCACGTCCCGGCCCGCGAGGGCGTTCGGGAGGGTCGCGCTCTGGATGGGGAACGGCGCGGTGACGCCTTCGGCTTCGAGCGCGGCGAGGAGGCGGCCCGGCAGGTCGAGGTCGGCGAACGCCCCGACCGCCGGCAGCGCGACGGCGGTCGTGTCGGGGAGAGCGGTCTCGTGCCGCCCGCGGGTGGGTTCCCCGTGGCCCGGGGTGGTGCGGCGGACGGCCGGGTTCGTGCTGTTCATGCGGGACCTTCCTCGGTACGAGGCACGTCAAGGAATTTCCGCGGCGAAGGAACGGAACGTACGATTTCCCGACGGCTTCGAATAGGGCATGAAAGCTGAGCCGCCGGAAAGCTGCCCGAAAGGGGGATCGGCGGATGGGGCGGCACGAAGCGGAAGCGGTGACCGGACCGCAGGCCGCGGCGGTCCGGGAACGGAGCCGCTCGGAAGGATTCTCGTCGGGCGTACGCAGCAGGGGCCCGCACCCCGAAGGATGCGGGCCCCTGCTGCGGTGTGTCAGGGTCAGACGGTGACGATGTTCTCCGCCGTCGGGCCCTTCTGGCCCTGCGCGATGTCGAAGCTGACCTTCTGGCCTTCCTGCAGCTCACGGAAGCCCTGGGAGGCGATGTTCGAGTAGTGGGCGAACACGTCGGGGCCGCCACCGTCCTGCTCGATGAAGCCGAAGCCCTTTTCCGCGTTGAACCACTTCACGGTACCCGTGCTCATGATGTATCTCCTTCGAGGATCATCGGCGTCCGCACTGCGCGGAAACCATGTCGCCGAGATGATTGCCCCGCCGGAGAATCCGGAGACGAAAAGAAGTGCTCCCGGTCCCTTGAGGGACTGCGGGGGCACTTGAAGTTCGGGAACCACAACTGCAACTGAAATCGACAGTAGCACGACTTCGCCCCGGAACGCCGTGAAAATGTCTCCACTTCTTTTGTGCGGCAGTAATCCTCGCCGCGCCGCCTGCCGAATTCTCATGTCGCGCAGACAGATATTGGCTCCGCCCCCGCCTGTCGTCGGTCACCTCCACATCCGACGCGGCAGGGGGAGCATGCGGGCCCCGACGGCCGGCCTCGCCGGGCGGGTGTCCTTCGGTGTCGGTGTCTCCCCGGGAGCACTCTGCGTGGCCTCCGCGGACATGACCGCGTCGGTGTCGTGGACGTTGCCGGGGGCGGACGCGGCGGCCATCAGCCGTGCGGCGGGGGCGGGTTCGGTCTCGGGAGGGACCACGAGCAGGTCACACCGGTGAAGGCTGTACGACAGCAGGATCATCCTGTCCGGGGCCTGTTCGGGGAACCAGCCGACGTGCACGGTGTGTCCGCGGACGGGGACCGCGTACGGGACGGCGGGCCAGGGCGCGGGATTGGCCGTGAGGCGCGTGATGCGCCCCCAGCGCACCTCCAACGCCTCCACCAGCGAAGGGAGTTCGGCGGCGAGCTCGTGCGAGCGCGGCCACCAGGCGCCGTCCAGCAGGCCGGCGAGGGAGGTCTTCGGTGTCAGGGCCAGGCGCACCTGGCCGGTGAGGTCGATCGTGCGGGTCATGAGGCCGGGGCCTGTCCCCGGGGCCCGTGAGAGTGCCCCGGCGTATCGATCGCCGGAAACGACGCCCGCGTGGAGGCGGGCGTACGGAATGCTCCCGGTACCTCCAACGTACTCCGCGTCGGGACCGGAGCGGGTCACCCGAAGGTCAACCCCGCTTGGCCCACCGCCGGGCGAGCCGGGAGGCGGCCGCACCGGTCACGAGCGCGGCGAGTGGCACGACGACGGTCGTCCAGGGATCCCTGATGGGCCTGTAGGTGGCTGTGCCGTCTGTGATCACGATGAAACCGCGGGGTCGGGCTGCGGCTCCGCCTCCGCCCCCTCCGCCTTCGCCGGTCTTGGCCGCCGTGGCGTCGAGGCCGACGCCCCCGCCGAATCCGTAGGCGATCTCGGCGACGGGGATGACGGTGACGTCGCCCCTGGTGACGGGCTCGCCGTAGACGGCCTGCGCGGAGGCGCGTGCGCCGAGTCTGTCCGCCAGGTGTTCCAGCAGGTCGGCGGAGGCGCGGGCGACGGTCGACTCCGCCGGTGAGGTGGGCCGGATCCTGTCGTCCGGGGCGGTCATCGGGTGCCTCCGTCGGCGCTGCGTACGGCGGTGCCGAGGATGTGGGCGCCGGTCGGCATCGGGATCCTGGTCTCCGGGAAGTCGAAGCGGTCGACGGTGGTCATGGTGAAACCGGCGGCGGCGATGGCCGTCTGGGTGTCGCGGCCGGTGTGGCAGCCGCCCATCAGTCGTGGCCAGACGGTGGCGTCGAGGGCGCGCTGGACGCGCCGCGTCGCGGGCGAGCGGGCCTGGACGTGTTCGAAGAAGCGGAGCTCTCCGTCGGGCCGCAGGACCCGGTGGAGCTCGGCGAGGGCCGCGTGCGGGTCGGCGATGGAGCAGAGCGTCAGGCACACCACGGCCGCGTCGAAGGTGGCGTCGGGGAAGGGAAGCCGCTCCGCTCGGGCCTCGCACGTCTCGGTCGGGAGGGAGGTGGCGGAGGCCCGGTCCTGGGCCAGTGCGCGGAGGTTCGGTTCCGGTTCGACGGCGACGAGCCGTGTCACCTCGGGTGGGTAGTGGGGGAAGTTCAGGCCGTTGCCCGCTCCGATCTCGATGACCTCGCCGGCCAGGCCGGCCAGGAGCCGACTGCGGTGTTCGGCGATGCCCGCCTTCTCCAGGGCCGGGCCGGCGATCTTGGCGTAGAAGCGGGCGAAGAGCGGGTGCGGCTTGATCGGTTGTGTCACGGCGACCGTCTCCTCTGCGGCAGCCCCCGAGGGCTACTCTAGTATGCGGAGGTGCTACACAGTGAAGTCGATTCACGATATGTCGGAAGAGCCCGTTCCCGCCAGGGCTTCGCTCGACCGGCTCTTCGATCTGGCCGAGGTCCTGGGCGCGATCACGCAGCGGGGGATGGCCGAGAAGGGGCTGACCCCGGCGCGCGCGGGGGTTCTCTGGGCCCTGTTCCAGGACGGGCCCGTGACACAGCGGGCCCTCGCGACCCGGCTGGGAGTCACCCCTCGGAACGTGACCGGGCTGCTCGACGCGCTGCAGGAGGACGGGCTGGTGGTCCGAGAGCCGCACCCCACCGACCGGCGGGCCACGCTGGTCTCCCTCACGGACGAGGGGCGCTCGACCACGTCGGCGCTGCGGGGCGGCCGCGACGAACTCGCCGACCTCCTGTTCGCCGACGTGCCCGCCGATCGGCTCGACACGTTCACCGCGACCCTGGCGCAGGTGACGGGGCGGCTCAGGGCCGTCGGGGGAGACGGCCCCGAGTGACCGGCCGGGTGGCAGCCGCGCCTTCCTCCAGCCCGGCTGCCGGACCGACCGCGATGCCCACCGCCGAGGCCGGTATCGGTCGGATCGCGTCGCCCACGGCACCTCCCCCCTTCCGCCGGGCTCAGACCTGGTGGGCCGGCTCGAACTCACCCGGGCGCCAGGTCTTGTCGAACCACGGCTCCAGGGGGCCGTAGAGGCGGAGCATGGCGAACCACGCCTTGCCGGGGACGGTCTGGATCCAGTTGGCCTCGCGGCCTGCCGGGGCGGTGGGGCCGAACCACAGGTCGGTGGTGCCGTCGGCGTTCGTCTCGACGGTGCCGGGGAGGCTGGAGAGGGCCGGGGAATCGGGCGGCACGGAGTCGTTCGCAGCCACAGGGACCCCTTCACATCGAGGAAGCCGGTTCCGTCCGAGGCTGGGCGCGGAGGGGAAATGTCGCATGTCCCGCCCGAGAGCTGCCGCTCGTCCGCCCGCGAAGAGTCGCGGATCGCGTACGGCCTCTTCCCTCGGTTGCGGGACGCAGGGAAACCGTCCAGCTCGTCGAACCTGTCGAAAGTGACCACGGCCACCTGCGCCACGGCTCCCCACCCCTCCGTGCGGCCCTTTCGAAGACCGCACGGACGGCCGGCCTCAGAGGGCAGCGGTCACCACGCGAGGCTGGCCCCGACCCCGGCTCCGACTCCTGACCGTCGAGTTCGGCCACCAACGACGACGGATGCAGCGATGGTGCGGGTGCTGGCGAGTGCACGCCAGGCGGCAATGAGTAACCATTACGCTACGTATTGTGAGGATGCATCGGTTACCCCGCCTGCTCGCCATGACGACCCTGATGCTGTCGGCCGGCCCGCCGACGCCGGCCTACGCCGCTGTCCAGCCCGCCCCGTGTCTCGACGGGGTGAGGGAGACGAAAGGCAACTCGGCCGTCGACGACGGCGAGATCCGCTGGACCGACAACACGTCCTATGACGACGCCCGCACCTTCGCCGTCAAGACGTGGCAGTACCGCGGCTCGAAGATCAAGATCGTGGAGGACTCCGCGATCACCTCGAACGACGTCGAGTTCAAGGACGCCAACCTCGGGACGGGAGACCGGGCGCCCCTGGGCCGCTACGAGCGGCACGGCTCGATCGGCGCGACGGACTACGTCATCTTCAACAAGCAGAAGCTCCGTGGCGCCTCCAAGGAGCGGCTCAGGTACGTGGCGCTCCATGAACTCGGGCACGCCTTGGGCCTGTGCCACAAGAGCGACACGATCATCTCCCTGATGTGGAAGAACGCTCCGCCGCCCGGCTACGAGATCACCTGGATTCCCGACGTCGACAAGGCCAACTACAAGAAGCTGTGGGGCTGATGATGAACAAGATCGCACTCGGCGCCGCCGGCCTCGCAGTCCTCGCGGCCGGCGCCGGCGCTTACTTCCTCCAGCAAAGCGATCGGACGCGGGTGGAGTCGCTGTGCGCGGCGACGACCTCGGATGCGGCGGAGGCCGCCCGGGCCCAGACCCTCGCCCTGGTCGATGTCGTCGAGCGCGGCCGGTTCGTCGACAAGGGCAACGCCACGGGCGTGCAGACCTTCAAGGCCCGCACGCTGGCCGTGTTCAAGGGGGCGCTTCCGGCCGAGACGGAGATCGGCCTCCCCGAGGGCGCGGCGGCACAGGTCGAGGCCGGGGGCCGGTACGAGGTGTCGGTGATGGGCCCGGAGGAAGACGTGTGGCTCGCCCGCTTCACCCGGGCCGTCCCGGCGGCCGCGGACGCGGACACCGTGGGCGCGCACTGGAAGCAGGAGATCGAGCGGGGCTTCGTCGAGGCGCCCTGCACCGATACGACCACCGGTCCGTAGGGCGGGGGCCGTTCATCGCCCTGCCGGTCGACGAGCGGTCGCCGGCACCCCGGCCGAGCCGACCGAGAGGGACACCTCACGCCCGCCGGGCCCGGGCCGGCCCCTCGTCGGACGTTCAGGCTCGGCGGAGCCGTGTCCGCCCTGGTAGTGGGCCTGTGGGCGTACGCGAGGCGCCAGGTGCCGAGGAGGGACCGGCTGTACGTGTTCGAGGGAGGCGTCCTGTGCGGCCCGCCCGCGGGGGCGCAGAGCGCGTACCCCTGGTCCGGCATCAGGGCTGTGCGGCGTTCGAAGGGCTTGGTCACCACGGGCCTCGAAAGCGGAACGGTCACGACCCTGCGTCTCCAAGTCCCGGACGGACGGCTGCTCGCGCGGATCCACCTGCCGCAGGGGTCGCCCGCTCCGGGGTCCGCCGCCGACGTCGTCGCCGGACTCGTCGGCGGGGAGAAGCCGTAGGGCTCGCGGCAAGGGGGCTCACTCCGCGCCGCGCCGACCTGTGTCCGGCGGCCTGCTGATCGAGACGGCGGTGGCCGGCTGCGCGACGGAGCCAGGGGTAGGGGTGGCGGCGTAGGTCTCCCCGACTCGTGGTGCCATGAAGGTGAAGGAGGCGGACGCTCCCGAGACGCAGGAGGCGGCGACGGCCTCCCTGCGGGCGCGATCCGCCACCAGGGCGCGCGCGGTGCCGCGGCCGGCATCGCGTGGGCACGGGCGGTGAACGTGCCGCACGTGACGCCTGTGAGTTCAGACGCCGACTGCCGTGGGCGCGACGGCATCCTCGCGCAGGACGTCGGCGACGGTGGTGCGGGTCAGCTCGGCGAGCATGGCGTCGCGTGCCCGTCGGTCCAGGGCGAGGAGGTTGCGGTGGACGCGCTGGCCGACCTCGCAGTCGGGCTGGGGAACGTGCACGCCCAGGACCGGGTCCTCGTGGTTGAGCGCGATCCAGACCTGTGACAGATCGATCGCCTCGGCCTCGCGGGTGAGCATCCAGCCGCCGTGGGGTCCGGGCTGGGAGCGGACGAGTCCGGCGGCGCGCAGGCGGCCGAGGACGCGGCGCACGTGTGCCGGGTTGGTCGCGGGGCTGACGGCCAGCGACTGCGAGTCCCGCCATCGGCCGGGATCGCCGGCCAGCAGGGTGAGCAGGTGGACGCCGACCGCGAACTGCGTGTTCGTGGGCTGGGCCATGTGTCCATGGTACGGCTCACACCCGGGAATCGTATGCGCGGCTGTTACAGTTATATTCGTCATCGCCACGGTTACGAATACCTCGTGGCGACGGCGACCGGCAGAGGAACGACGGGCACCCGCCGCGGACCGCCCCGCCTTCCGCCACGCCTGGACACCCACCTCACCCCGCACCTCACCAAGGGAGAACCCATGGCCACCCTCACCGTCTTCGGCGCCACTGGATACGCAGGCGGCCACATCATCGACGAGGCCCTGCGTCGCGGGCACACGGTCCTCGCGGTGAACCGCGACGGCTCCGCCGATGCCCGTCCGGGGGTCACCCCGATCGCCGGTTCGATCGACGACGACGCCCTCGTGCGCGACCTGGCCGCCAAGTCCGATGTGTTCGTCGTGGCGGTCCGCGGCAGCGTCGACGACCGGCCCTTCCTGCCCCCGCTCACCCCCTCGCTCCTCACGGCGGCCGCCGCGGGCGGCGCCCGGATCGGCGTGGTCGGCGGCGCCGGCAGCCTGCACGTCGCCGAGGGCGGACCGCGACTGATCGACACCCCCGGCTTTCCCGACGCCTACAAGCCCGAGGCGAGCTCGCACGCGCAGGTCCTCGAAGCGCTCCGGGCCACCGAGGCCGACGCGGACTGGTTCTACCTCAGCCCGGCCGCCGAGTTCGGCGCCTGGGTTCCCGGCGAGCGCACCGGCACCTTCCGCCTCGGCGGCGACGTCCTGGTCGCCGACACCGAAGGCAGGTCCTTCATCTCCGGCGCCGACTACGCCATCGCCTTCCTCGACGAGATCGACACCCCGGCCCACCACCGGACCCGCTTCACCCTCGGCTACTGAGCCCGCCGCGGGCCGTCTCCGGCGGGAGACGGTGTCAGGTCCGCGAGCGAGGTCGGCCATGCGACGTCATCGATGGCGAGCCACGGCGCGGCGGCCACGCCGGTCGGTGTCAGTCCGGTGAACGCCTTGACCTCGCGGTGGAGGTGGGCCTGGTCGACGTAGCCGCTCGCGGCCGCCACCTGGGCGGCGGCGTCACCCGCCGCGAGGAGGTGGGCGGCGTGGTCGAAGCGCACCAGGCGGGCGGCATGCTTGGGGGTGAGGCCGATCTGGGACCGGAAGCGGGCCCACAGTCGTTTACGGCTCCAGCCCACCTCGTCGGCCAGGCTGTCGACGCGCACCCGTCCCCGACTGGTGAGCATGATCCCCCAGGCAGCGGCCACCTCGGGATCGAGCCTCGGGCGGGCGCTCATCCGTCGGCCAAGGGCATCCACGGCGAGCGTGAACCGCTCGTCCCACGACGCGGCGGCCCGCAGCCTCTCCTCGGTCCGCCCGGCGTCGCGGCCCCAGACGTCCTCCAGGGAGACCATCGTCCCGCTGAGGTCGGCCGACGCGCCGAGCACCGCAACCGCAAGGACCGGCGACAACCGGATCTGGAGGCACTCGATCCCCCCGGCCCCCCGGCCTCCGAGCCGAACGTCGCCCGGTGCCAGTCCCATGACCGTGCTGCCGCGATCGTGCCGGCCGTCGGCGTCGTAGAGGAGGCTCTCTTCGTCGCTGAGGTCCACGAAGAGAGTGACCGACGGGTGCGCGACCATGGAGATGTCCACGTGCGCCGGAGTGCGTTGGCGGAACCCGGCCATGCTGACTCCCGGCAGCCGTCCCGGCCGCCGGGGCACGGCGACCTCCACCGACGCCCAGTCGGGTGGTGGTTCGGAGGACCTCACAGCACCAGGGTAGGCGATGGGTGTCAGCGGGCCGTCGCCGCGAAGTGCAGCAGCAACTCGGCGGTCGCCTCCGGAGCTTCGAGCATGGGGAAGTGACCGACGTCGGGCAGCTGCTCGATGCGCGAGTTCGGCACCGTGTCGTACTGGTGCACCGAAGACGGATCCCAGCGGGGATCGGCAGCGCCGAAGATCACCAGAACCGGGACGTCGAGTGCGGTCAGGCGCGCGGGAAGGCGCCTCTCGGCGATGTACGCGCCGTTCTCGCGCAGCACCGTCCTGAACGTGCGGTAGCCAATGCCCCGTACATCGGCGACCAGGTCGTCCGGGACGTCCACCGGGCGGTGGCACACCACGGTCACCCCGCGTCGGAGCATCGCGTCGGAACGGACTCTCCAGAGGAACGGGCCGAGCGGCGGGGCGATCAGAGCCCGAAGGAAGACGGGCTGCGGAAGGACGGCGTCGGGACTCGGGCCACTGCTGATCAGCGCGAGCGAACCCACCAGGTCCGGGCGCTGTTCGGTGAGCGCGGTGGCGATGTATCCGCCGCTGGAGTGCCCGGCCACGGTGACCGTACGGAGGCCGAGCCCATCGAGCACCGCGGCCACGCCCGCTGCCTGTTCACGCACGTCGTACGACGGCGCGGGCGCGGACTGGCCGTGGCCCGGGAGGTCGATCCGGATGACGTGATGCCGGCTTGCCAGTGCCGGCACCACCGGGCCCCAGGAGCTGCCCGAGACCCCCGATCCGTGGATGAGCACCAGCGGTGGTGCCTCCCGCGGGCCGTCGTGGGCCACGTACATCCCGTGCACATGCTTGCCGTCGAAGATCCCCATACACGGGAGGATGCCCGGGCTGCCGGCCCTCGGTCTTGTACAAATGTCGTCACGGGTCCGACGATCACCAGGAATTCCGAAGGACTTCCGAGGAAGCCGGACCTCGTCATCCGGCTCCGTGCATGATCCGAGAAACAGAGGGCCGGCGGGGTGCGGGGGAGGGGCAGTTGCGGCCGGCCATGACGACGCCGTCGACATCGTCGGGGGAGCCGGTCCGGCCGAGCGGGTGCAGCCCGCGTCGTCGAGCCGGGTCAGCACCTCCCGGAGGCCCCCGAGGTCCGCGCCCTGAGACCCGCCACCAGCCTGCGGTCGTCCGCTCCGGTCCTTACCTGCGGGCTGGGGCCGATCCGCTCACCGTGCCGGGCGATCTCCGCCGACACCAGGAGAGGTCGGCCAGGGCGCCGCGCCCGAGGTTGAGGCGGGCGTACCCGCCGGGCAGGGCGCGTTCGACACGCGCTTCGGTATCCGTGCCGGGCCGGCACGTCGACGTCGACTGCACCCGGATGCCCGGCGAACCGATGATCCGGGCGGCGGTCTCGGCATCGAACCCCCCTGCCCCCGCCTCCTCCATCATCACCGGGTGCAGCCACGGTGACCCCTGCTCCTGGTGGGCGAGCGCCGCACGGTAGGGACCGCTGGCGACCGGCTCCTCCTCCAGGTACAGGTCCGGGGCCGTCCGCTACGGCTACTCAGTTCGCGCCGAAGCGAGCTAGGTATGTTGACATAGGTATGTGGTCATCCTTACGGTGGAGGCATGCTCCCGACCAGCGCGCCCGAACCGGGCATCGACCGCGTGGCCACCGCGCTCGCGTCGTGCCTGCCCGCGCTGGCCCGGAGCCTGGAGCGGCAGGTCGACCGGGACGCCGCGATCCCCAAGCCGCCGGAGGCGCAGCTCGCTCTGCTGCGCCATGTCGCTGCCCACGACGGGATCACCGTGCGTGAGGCCGCCGAAGCGTTGCTGATGAAGCCGAACAACGTCAGCGCGCTGGTGCGGCAGTTGACCGAGCAGGACCTGATCGAGCGCCGACAGGACGCCACGGACAAGCGCGTCGCGCATCTGCACCTCACTTCGACCGCCCAGCGGGAGATCGCCGAGGTCGACCAGGTGATGAGCGCCCATGTGGCCCGGGCCCTGCGCGCCATGACCGACGGCGAACTGGACGCCCTCGGCTCCGCGCTCGGTGCCCTCCAGGCGCTCGACGAGCGCCTGCGCCGCTCCGCGGCGTGACTCACGCGCGCCGCTCCTGAAGGGGCGGGCGCGCGAGTCGTGCCGTCAGTGGACTCCTCCTGCCCCGATCAGCGGCCGCTCGTCGGCCGTCTCGCCCATGCGCGCCCGCCGGGCACGGCACTCCCGCCCCGTCGCGGGGTGCCCGGCAGGCGCGTGGCCGGGGTGGAGTGCCCCACGTCCGCGCGCCTTTCCGCGCACTCGTATTCCGCACCTCCCTCCCTGATGCACAAGGACCTGCATTCGTCATGCGCGCTGTCGCTTCCACTGCCCCAGCCCACCCCGCCGCGCCGTCGGCCGGCCGTCCGCGCGGCCCGCGGGCCAATCCGTGGCTGACCCTCGTCGCCGTGGCCTTCGGGCTGTTCATGGTCGGCCTCGACGGTTCCGTCGTGGCGATCGCCAATCCCGAGATCGGCCGTGACCTGGGGGCCTCCACGGCGGATCTCCAGTGGGTCACCAACGCGTACCTGCTGGCCCTCGCCGCGACGCTGATCCTCGGGGGCAAGCTCGGTGACCGCTTCGGGCGGCGCACCTTCTACCTCGTCGGCGTCGCCGGCTTCACCGCGGCCTCCGTCGCGATCGGACTGGCGGGTTCCATCGAGGGCGTCATCGCCTTCCGGGCCGTCCAGGGCTTCTTCGGCGCGCTGCTGATGCCCAACACCCTCGCCCTGCTGCGCGCCGTCTTCCCCCCGAAGAAGTTCGGCATGGCCGTCGGCATCTGGGCCATGGTCTCCTCCGTCTCCACAGCCCTCGGCCCCATCGTCGGCGGCCTGCTCGTCGAACACGTCACCTGGGAATCGGTCTTCTACATCAACGCCCCCATCGGCGTCGTCGCCCTCGTCTTCAGCGCCCTGGTCCTGCCCCAGAGCAAGAACTCCGCGGCCGTCGGCGAGAAGTTCGACCTGGTCGGCGTCGTGCTCCTCGCTCTCGGGCTGCTCGCCGTCGTCTTCGGCGTCGTCAAGGGGGAGACCTGGGGCTGGACGACGGCCGGCACCCTGGGCTGCGTCGTCGGCGGGGTGGTGGTCCTGCTGCTGTTCGGTCTGTGGGAGACCCGAGTGGTCTCGCCTCTGCTGCCCATGCGTCTCTTCCGCAACCGTGTGCTCGCCATCGGCGCGGTCATCACCGCGCTCAACTTCTTCGTCCTGCTCGGGGTGATCTTCTTCGTGATGATCTACCTCCAGAACGTGCGCGGCATGACCCCCGTCGAAGCGGGCGTCCGCACCCTGCCTCTCAGCCTCGCCTCCGTCATCGCCTCCCCGCTGGGTGCCGCGCTCACCGACCGCTTCGGGCCCCGGCTGACCATGCCGCTCGGCATGGCCCTGCAGGCGGTCGCCTGCTTCGCCATGCTCGGATGGAGCGCACACTCCTCGTACACGGCACTGTGGCCGCCGTTCGTCGCGCTCGGTCTCGGCATGGGCATGGTCATGGCGTCCTCTTCCGACGCCATCGTCGGCAACGCGCCCGTCAAGGACGGCGGCGTGGCCGGCGGCCTCCAGGCGACGGCCCTCCAGATCGGCGGAGCGCTGGGCACCTCCGTCCTCGTGTCACTCATCTCCGGCCGCGTCGACTCCACCCTTCAAGGCGAACTGGTCACCGCCGGCGTGCCCTTGCCCATGGCCGAGGGGCTGCGCGACGCGAAGGAAGCGGTCGCCATGGGCATCGCCCCCGTCTCCGAGGGGATGCCCGCCCCGCTCAGGGTGGCTGTCGCCGACGGCAGTCACCAGGCGTTCATGAACGGCGTGCACACCTCCGTCCTGGTCGCCGGCACCCTGTGCGTCCTCGCGGCGCTCCTCTCCGCGGCCGGCATACGTCGCTTTCCCCGCGCGGCCCGTCACTGAGGCCGACGGGCCTCCCGCCCGGCCGAACCGCTGCGAGGGGTCCGTGGGAACGGATCCCTCGCAGCGAGCGGGCGGTGTCCGCCCACTGAACGCCGTTGCGGCCGGGGCTCCCTCGGCGGCGAGTCCGTACCGTCCAGGCGCCGTGCGATCGGACCGGAGGCGTCGGGCAAGTCCTCCGCACCGCCGCCGTCATCGATTCCTGGCCCGGTGCGGACCCCGACAGCCCCGGGCATCTGGTGGATGGCCCCGCCACCCGCGCCACCTCGTCGAGCCTGCGGGCGGGGGCCTTTCGCGGCTGTCAGCAGGGGATGTTGAGCGTCATGCTGGAACCCTGGTAGTTGGTCTCGTACGCGTTCTGCACGCTGCCGTTGACCGTCCCGGAGTACCGGTACATGGTCACCCCTTCGTCCGACACCCACTCGCCCTCGTAGCTGAAGGTGACCTCGTACGATCGGATCTCGCTGTCCCACACGTCGCCGCACCCGACGTCGGCGGACGCGGTGCCCGCGCCCCCCAGCACCAGGCTCAGTCCGAGCAGGGCGGATGCGGCGATGCCGAGCGGCTTGGCCTTGAACGTCATGGTTCCCCCTTGGTCGGCGTCCCGCACCGTCTGCGCAGGGCGCGTGTGGAACGTACCTCGGAGGAATCGGCTCCGGGATGGGCAATTTACGCCACAGAAAGGTGAGAATCCGACATTCCGGATAGCGGCTCTCGCGTGGTGGGGCCTTGGAGCGACTCCCCCTGGACCTCCACCCCGGACCGCCGGCCCTCGGTCGGGCCGAGCAGGCGAGCAACGAGCCCACGACCCGCGCCCTCACCTACCGCAACACCGGCGACGCGGACGCGACCCTGAACCTGGCTCCCTGCATCTGCCGGCGATTCGTCCAAGACTGCCGCAACGCCAGCCGGCTTCAACGAGAAGTACGCGACAGAGTGTCCGTGACTTCCACAGGGCCGCGTGCGACTTCTCCCGGTGTGCCGAATCCTTTCGCTCACGGACGGTGAAGCCGGGCGTAGTTTTGGTCCGGTTTGGGGGCGGCAGAGTGGGGCAAGGAAGTCGTCCGACCTCACGGAGAGAAACACTTTGAAGAACAACAGGAAGGCGGGCGCCGCTGTGCGCGCCGCCCTCGCCGTGTCCGCAGCCTTCGCCCTCGCTCTGTCCGCCGCGGCGCCCGCCGCCGTGGCCGCCCCCGCCGCGGACCCTCACGGGCTCTCGTGCGAGAAGGGCAAGCACAACATCGACGACTACACCGGCTGGGCACTGTGCACCAATGTCGGGAGCGAGCCCATCACCTTCTGGGTCCACTTGATCTGTGGCTGGTCGCCCGACGCGGACGGTGAACAGATCCGCCTCGAGCCGGGCGACTCCGGCCAGTCGACCGCGCACTGTTCGAGCCTTGGCTCGGGGATCGGTGAGATCCAGGTCCACTCCTCCTGACGGCAGGCGCCGCAGAAGGGCGTACCCCCGGGCTGCCGCCCGGGGGTACGCCCTTTCCGCTGTGTGCCCGCAGCGCGCGGCATCGGCCTGGCGGGCGCCGCCGGATCGCACCGCGGTCCCCGGGCCGGAGCACGGGCCGAGGGTGCTGCCTCCTGGCCTCCCTGCGGAGGGGGACGGCTCCGGCGTCGGCAACTGCCGTCGTTGGCATAGCTCTTCGGCCTCGGCGGTGAGCTGGTTGGGCGCGCGTACGAGGGCGGCGCGGGTTGCCTGCAAGGGCGCC
The DNA here is from genome assembly GCF_040633895.1 of Streptomyces sp. NPDC007863. NCBI lineage: Bacteria > Bacillati > Actinomycetota > Actinomycetes > Kitasatosporales > Streptomycetaceae > Streptomyces > Streptomyces sp. NPDC007863. Next base: position 35,622 of record NZ_JBEYEI010000024.1, on the reverse strand, counting down.
GCAGCCAGGAAGCAGGCGAGTTCGTCCGGCCTGGTGATGCTGCGGTGGGCGGGTATCCGCCGTTGGGACGCGGTCGTCGGCGCCGAGGTGTTCGGCACTGTAATCCTGCAGGTCATCGCGGTCCTCGACGGCTTCCCGCCGGCCTTTCGCCAGGAGACGCCGCAGTCCGTCCGGCGTGGAGTGCCCGACGAACTCGGACAGTTGCCAGGAGTTCTTGCGGCCGACCGGGCCGACCGGGCCGAGCACACCACGGACGTCGTCCCGCATCCGGCGCCTCGGCTCGCCCCGCGAGAAGCGATGCCCGACCCGCAGGAAGAGTCTTCCGGTTCCTGCCGCCGCGCACGAGCGGGTGTGTCGTCAACCGTACCGAGGGGCCGTCCAGCCCGATGCCCTGCCGGCCGGTACGAGCGGCTCGCGGCCCCGTTCCCGGAGAGCGAGCGTACGGGCGTCGGATGCCCGCGCGTCGGCTTCGGTGCACGGGAAGGCCCCGCGGGTCAGGGGACCGGCGGGGCCTTCCTTCGGGGGTTCGCCGTGCGGCGGCCTCCCCGGGCGTCAGAGCGGACGGGCGGGAGTGAGCAGTGTCAGGTCTCCATCGGCCTGCTCGCTTCTCAGCTCGGGCCGCGACCGCAGGAGCGTCCGCGTGAGCGGGTCGCGTGCGAGGACCCGGTCCGGGAAGACCGGTGTCCTGTCCCCGTCGTAGAGCACGGCCGAGTCCCACTCGGCGGGGTCACTGGCGCCCTGCCGGTCGACGATCACGGCGCGGGTCGGGACCGGCAGTGCCGTCGTCGCCGCGATGACGGCCGCCTCGACCGCGTCGGTCTGCTCGGGGGTGAGGCCGTCCAGCCACAAGGTCTGGATCTCGCAGCCGAGCGGTTCGTACAGGAACTCGTCGGTCACGTCGACGTCGGCGGAGAACCACCAGTTCACGGTGAGGGACGCGATGCGCAGGCCGAGCAGGCGGCCCAGCTCCTCCCCGCTCATGGGGACACCGTCGCCCTCGACGTCGAGCACGACGGCCGCGCCCCGCGCCGGGTGCGCGAGTGCGAGGCCGTGCGCCCCGAAGACCTCCGCCTGCTCGGCGAGGACCGGTGTGGCCGCCGACTCCCGGTACCACCGGATGAATCCGTCAGTCATGGCTAGCAGCTCGGCAGCGTGAAGATGTGGACATTGTCGTCTCCGAAGACCTTCTTGGCCTGCTTGATCGCCGACTCCGGGGTGTTGTCGGCCAGGTAGTAGACCGCCTTCACACCGGCCTCGTCGGCCGCGTACTTGTTGATCTTGAGGGCCTTTCCGAACTTGGCAGGATTGGCGGCCTTGGCGCCGCCGCCGACGTAGATGTACTCGCCGTTCGGCCCGATGACGTCGAGACCGCTGGATCCCACGTTGGGCATGACGATCTTGATGTCCTGGCCCTTGTCGTCCTTGGCCACCGTTCCGCCGACCAGCTTAGCGATGTACTCCTCGCGCTTGAGGCCAATGTTCTCCGCGTCGCCGCCGCCGGACCTCGTGGCGAACGCCCCGCGCGCGGCACCCGCCGACAGCGCGGCACTCCGCGCCGGACCGTTCTTCTTCTTGTCCGTCACGCACGCCGGAAGCTTCTTCCAGACGTCGTCGAGGATCTCCTCGCCCTTGTCGACGAGCTTCTTCGCCCGCGCCGACTTGTCGAGGAAGTCGTCGATGCCGAGGATGATCTTCCCGAGCTTCGGGAGCTTGCTGACCACCTTGGCGGCCTTCGCCCAGGGCAGGTTGGTGACGATCGCCCACAGACAGGTCGGGATGTCGGGGTCGTCCCAGCACTCCTTGATCTCCTCGGCGGCGAGTTCGACCAGCAGCTCCGCGCCGTTGTCCATCAGGTAGTCGAGCAGGTCCTGCTGCGCGAGTGCCTTGGCCGCCTCGTACTCCGCGACGCTGATGCCCGCCGCTTCGAGCGCCTTGCGCTCGGCCTCCTCCAGGGAGTAGCCGTCCCCCTTCTCCTTGCTCCTGGCGGCCTCCTCGCGGGCCTTGCGTTCCTGCTCGCGCTGGTACTCCTCGGCCCGCTCGGCCGCCGCCTCGGCCTCCTTGGCATGGGTGCCGGCGTTCTTGGCGGCGGTCTCGGCCGAGGTGGCGTGCTTCTCGGCGGAGTCCGCGAGCTCGGCGGCGTCGGCGGCGTCCTTCTCCGCCCGGGTCGCCGCGGTCTGCGCGAGGCCGGCTTCCTTCTCGGCCAGGGTGGCGGCGCCCGCGGCGGCCGCCGCGTGGTTCTCCGCTTCGGCGGCGGCGCCCCGTGCCCGCTGCGCCTCGGCCTCGGCCCGGGTCGCCGCGGTGCGTGCCGCCGCCGCGTCCGCGAAGGCCTGGTCGGCGGCCTGGCGGGCGAGCTTCGCGTCGGCCTGCGCCTGGGCGTCGGCCTGGTGGGCCCGTGCCGCGGCGGCCCGGGCCTTGGCGCCGTCCTCGGCGGCCTGGGCGGCGGACTTCATCGCGGCCGCCGACGAGCGCGCCGCGTCCGCGGAGGAACGGGCCGCCGCTGCCGCCGCCTTGAACGCGGGCGCCACCTGGGCGTTGGCGCGCGCCGCCGCGGCTTCGGCCGCCTCGGCGGCCTTGACCGCCTCGGTCGCCCGCGCCTCGGCCTTGGCGGTCTCTTCCTGCCCCATGGTCAGGGACGCCTTGGCCACCTCGGTGGCGAAGTCGGCGTTCACGTCCGCGCCGGTGAACGGTGCGGTGAGGAGGATCGCGGTGTTCGCCGGGTCGGCGATGCCGGCGGCGGTGGTGCGGGCGGACCCGGCGGCCTGCAGGGCGACGGTGGCCTGGAGGCGCGCCATCGCCGCTTCACGGGTGGCGCCTTCGGCTTCGTCCCGGGTGCGGTTGGCGGCCTGCAGGGCCTGGTTGGCGTGGACCGCGGCGAGGCCGGCCAGCCGGGCCGCTTCGTGGGCGGCGACGCCGGCGCGCGCCTCCTGCGCGGTGGCCTCGGCGGCCTTCGCGTCGGCCCGGTGCGCCGCGGCCCGGGTGGCGGCAGCCTCGGACTCGGCCCGGTTCGCCGCCGCGTTCGCCGCGAAGGCCGCGGCTTCGGCCCGGCCGGCGGCTGCGTCGGCCCGCGCGGCGTGCGCGGTGGCCTCGGCGGCCGCCGCCCGCGCCCGCCCGGCCGCACCGGCCGCCTCGATGGCCGCCGAACGCGCGCGCACCGCGGCGCCGGATGCCTGGTCGGCCGCGCCCCGGGCCGTACCGGCCGCCGTACCGGCGGCGTTCGCGGCGGAGCGCGCCTCGGTGGCCGCCGTGCGCGCGGCCTCCGCGTGCTCGGTGCCCTTCGCCTTGGCGGCCAGCGCCTCGGTCGCCTTCGCCCGGGCCTCCTCCGCCTTGTGGGCGCGTTCGGCCGTCACCGCCTTGTTGCGGGCGTCGCGGGCCTTGGTCTCCTCGCCCCGGGCCAGCTCGTCCGCCTTGGCGGCGATGCCCTCCTGCGTCTGCGCGGTGGCCCGCTTCTCCGCGGCCACGGCCGCGGCGGCCTGCGCGTCGGCCCGCTTCGCGGAGGCGGTCCGCGCCTCGGCCTCGGCACGCGCCCGTGCCTGGGCGGCCGCGTCGCGTTCCCGTTCGGCCCGTGCCCGCGCGGCCGCGGCGAGGTCACGCTCGCGCTCGGCTATCGCCCGCTGCTCGGCCGCGATCCTGGCCTGGCGCTGCGCCTCGATCCGCGCGTCACGGGTCTTCTTCGCATGGTCCCACGCCTGCTTCTCGGCCTGCTCGGCCTCGATCCGCGCCTTACGGGCCTTGCCCGCCGCGTCCGCCGCGATCGCGGCCTGCCTGGCCGCAGCCTCCGCGAGCCGGGCCGCCGCCTTGGCGTGCTGTTCGGCGTTGGCCCGCCACTTGGCGGCCTGCCGCGCGTGCAGTTCGGCCTGGTTCTTGGAGTTGAGCCCGGCCGCGTCGGCCGCCGTCGCGTCCACGGCGTGCTGTGCGGTCGCCGACGCCTTGGCCGCCGCGTCCGCCGCGGACGCGATGCCCGAGGCGACCTCCGACCACTGCACGCCGTGCGTCAGCCCGGTCTGGACCAGCACATCGGCCTGCACCTTGGCCTGGCCCGCCGCCACCTGCGCCTGCCGCGCGGCGTCCTCGGCGATACCGACCTGCCGGGCGATCTCCGTCTTCACCGGCGCGTAGTCGGACAGCCGCTTCCCGGCGCGGTCGGCGGCGAGCATCCGGTCGGCCTCACGGGACTGCGCGGCCGCCGAGTTCATCGCGTTCGCCGAGGTCTTCAGCGCCTTCACCGCGTTGCCGTGGGCGGCGATCAGCTTGGTACGGGCCTCGGCGGCGCGGGCGGTGTTCTCGGCCAGCTCACGCAGCCGCTGCGCCGCCTCCAGCGCCTCCTTCTGGGCCTTCTCGTGTGCCGCCCGGTCGTCCGCGTCCTTCTGCGCGGCGACCAGGTAGCCCGTCTCCAGGAACTCGGCGATGACCTTTTCGTCGCCCGTGGCCAGCGCGGCCTGCGCGGCCCGCTTCACCTCCGGACCGCCGACCGCGGCGAGCATCTCCACCCGCTTGCGGTTCTCCGCCGCGCGCTGCTGCTCGTTCTGTTCGGTGGCCTTGTCCCGCTGCCGCGCGATGTCGGCGCCGAACGCCAGGAAGTCGGCCCGGTCCTTGGCCGCGCCCTTCAGGGCCCGCTCGACCTCCGCGTTGAAGAACGGGCCGCCCGTACCGCGCATCGCCTCGATCCGGCGACGGTTGGTGATGTCGGCCGCGTCCCGTTCGTCCTTGGCGCGCTGCCGCGCCTCGGCCTCACCACGCTCCAGGAAGTCCCGGATCGCGTGAGGATCCGTGCTCGCCAACGCCTTCCTCGCGGCTTCGCGGACTTCCTCCTCCTCGTCGAACTCCGCGAAGTCCTCGACCAGTTGCCGATCGCGTGCCGCACTGATGTCGTCCAGCGCGGTGCGCGGCGCGGGCGCCGCCGTGGCGGCCGGCTTCGGCAGCCCGGCCGGCAGCCCGGCCGGCAGTCGGCCGGAGGAGACCGTGGCGTCCGCCCCGGTCCGGGTCGCGGCGCCGGCTTCCCCGGCCACACCGCCCAGGACGGCCAGCGCCATCACGGTGGAGACCGCCCTGCCCATCAGGCCGGGCACACGTCCGCGCCTTCTTCCGGCCCGCGGCCGGAACGTTCCCTTCACGGGAAACCCCTTCAACGAATCGATCGGTAAAGAAAATTCAACGAATTGGTCGGTAAAGAAAAGCGGCAAAGAAATCCCCCTGCCCTCGATGCGCGGGCAGGGGGAACGGGCCGGAGTCACGGCTCCGGCATCGGCGGCGGTACGGGCCCGGCGTCGGGACGGTACGGGCCCGGCATCGGCGGCGGTATGGGCCCGGCGAAGTGCGCGCCGGGCCCGTGGCGTCAGCCCTTGACGCGGTTCTCGCCGTCCCGGGCCCGGTCGGCCATGCCCTTCCAGAAGGCGGCCGTCTCACCGGCCTCCGTCCGCTCCTTGGCCCAGTCGCCCTGACGGGCCCCGGCGGGTGCGGAGATCTTCTCCCAGAGGCCGTCGGCGCTCTGCTCGGCCAGCCTGGCGATGTTCTGCCAGCTCTCCGCCTGCGTCCTGGCCGCGTCCTCCTCGGCCAGCCACGCCTGCCGCGCACGGTCCGCGTGACCGGCGACCGCCTGCCAGGCCGCTTCGGCCTCGGCACGCGCCTTCGCCGCGTCCGCCGAGGACTTCAACGCCTCCTCGGCGGCCACCGCCTGCACGATCAGCTGCGCCAGCAGGTGGTGGCGACGCACCTCGTCGTCCGCCACCCGCAGCCGGTACCCCTCCACGTCCAGTGCCGCGCCCGTCGCCCAGCCGTAGCCGAAGAACTCCGCGACGTCCGCGTCCGTGGAGCCGGGCCGCAGCGCCCACTGCGCCGCCACCCGCACCTGCTCCCCGGGGTCGCCCTCCGCGAGGGCCCGTACGAACGCGCGGTCCCGCTCGGCGATCTCCAGACGGTGCTCCGCGTCGGCCGCCCGCATGGCGCGGTCGCGCTGCTGCGCCTCCGCGTACCCGGTCCTCACGAACGCGGCCCGATCGGCGTCGGTACCCTTCAGCGCCCGCTCGGCGGCCGACCGCACCGCGGGGGAGAAGCCCGCCGGATGCGTGCTCACCACCCGCTCGCAGAACGCCCGGTTGCGCGACCGGGCGTCACGCAGGCGCCGCTTCGCCGCGTCGTAGCCGCCCCCGGGGGCCAGCCAGTCCGCGATCGCCGCGTCGCCGCGCGTACTGCGCAGCGCGTTCCACGCCGACGTACGGATCTCCGCGGGCAGCCCCGACTTGGCCAGCCGCAGGACGCGCGCCCGTGCCTCTTCCGCCGCGGCGGCCGCCACCAGCGCCGGCTGACCGGCTCCCGCCGGTTCGGGCCCGGCCGGGTCGGCGGCCACCGCCACGGCGTGCGCAGGGACGGCTGCCGGGTCGGCGCACACGCCGCCGGCGGCCAGCACGCCGACCACCAGTCCGGACACGGCCCAACTCCGACGTCTCACGCCGTGACCGGCGGATCCTGTCATCACTCTCGCTCCCCCCGTCGTTCGTCCCTCGGGTCAGGGCGCCAGCGGTGCGGAGATGCGCCAGATCGCCATGAGGACCGGCTGGGCCTCGCCCGGCTTGCCGCCGGGCAGGTCGAACGTCATCTTGGAGCGCGCGTAGACGGCCGTCGTCGTGGGCCCGAGCCAGTTCGTGGCCGTGCCGGCGGGCTGCGTGAAGTACATGCCACCGAACCTCTCCGGCATGGGGGCCTTGCGCGCACACCACGTGGCACTGTTCCGGAACGCCGCGCTGCGGTCGTCGGCGGCGACCTCCACGCGAAGACCGTCCTTCTCCGCCTTGCCGCTCTTCAGGTAGTGGCCGGGCTTGCGAACGGACTCGAAGGAGTAGCAGCCGGGCCGGCTCGCGAGGGACGGAACGACCACCCAGGTGGCGTCCTCGCGGTCGGCCAGGGAGCTCGCGGAGCCGATCGAGTCGCTGAGGACGACCTTCCCGCGGTCGGCGCTGGACTGGCGGGCGACGTCGCCGTTGCCGCGCACCTTCAGGGTCTGGCGCTTGAGCCGGTACTGGGTGTCGGCCTTCAGGAAGTGGGTGACGGCCTCGTCACTGCCGGCCAGCGCCTTCTTGGCGGCGGCGGCGAGATGCGGGTTGACCCCGCTGTTCTCCGCCGCGGCCTGGATCTGCAGGGCGAGCTTGCGGTTCGCCTCCGCGAGCTGCTTGCGCCGGTTCTCGTCGTCGCGCTTGTACGCGGCGTCGGCGCCGGTGTGGATGTACGCCTTCCACACGGCCGGGTCGGAGCTGAGCGTGGCGCGCTGCGCCTCGGCGTAGAGCTCGGAGCCCTTCAGGTCGGCGGGGGCCAGGCGCAGGAGCTCGCGGATGAAGTTGTCGTCGCTCAGCGCGAGCATGGCCGGGGAGGGCGTGACGCGGAACAGGGCGGCGGCGCTCTTGCGGGCCTCCTCCTCGTTGCGGCGCTCGGCCTCCTTGCGGTTCTTCTCCTCCAGCTCCTTCAACTCGTTGGCCACGTCGCGCTTGTGGGCCTCGCGGGCGCCGTTGACGATGAACTCGTGCCAGTCCGCCGCCTCGCCGAGCAGTGCCTGCAGTGCCGCGGCCCGCACTTCGGGACCGGACGCGGTGTGCCGGGCGACGGCCCGGATGAAGTTGTCGTCGCCGAGGGCGAGGAGCTCCGGGGTGCTGGGGATGCCGATGGCGAGCAGGAGCTGGGACTTGGCCAGCCGGTTCGCCCGCTCGGCCTCGGCCTTCTCCCGCTCGCGCTGCTGGTCGAGTTTGTACGCCTCGTGGATGCCGGTCGCGATGAACCGCACGTGGTCGTCCTCGACGGTGCTGGCCATGGCCTGCTCGGCGGCGGTGCGCACCGCGTCCAGCTTCTCTCCCGCGTCGCTGGCCTTCTGCCACAGCGCGTGGATGAAGTCGTAGTCGCTGAGCAGGAGCACGTCGGCGGTGGGGTCGAGCCGGACCACGGCCGCGGCCTCGACACGCTGGTCGTCGGTCGTCCCGATGCCCGCGGCGCGGGCGGCGACGTCCGCTGTCGCGGGGGTGCTGTCGGCGACGGCCCCCGGCGCGACGGCACCGGTGACGGCCGCGAGGGCGGTGGCGGTCGTGAGGCCGCGCGTCACAATGCGCCGCATACGCGCGGGAGTGCTGTTCTTGCTGTTCATGGTCGTGCGAAAACCCCCTCTGCCGCCGAGTCGGCGGCGGCTGTACATGAGAAAAACGGCAGCGGGTACCGCGTGGTCGTCGCGGTGGTCGGTCGTGTGCGCCGCCATGTGGAACGAGGTGAGCCGGGACGTGAAGTCGCTCAGCCATCAAGGGACGTGACGGTCCATCACAATCCCGGAGGCGAGGAAGAACGACGACGGTGTGTCGGAGGAACACCGAAGTGTCAGCGGGAAAGGCACGCCGCCGCGCGATGATTCGGAGATCCACTCCGGCGACGTCTCACAATTCCCCCTGCTGCACTGATGAAACACCCTGGGGCGCCCGGTCCGGCGAAGCATGGTCAGTGCCTCGTCGATCCCCTCCGGCACGCTGCCCGGTCACGCTGTTCATAACGAACCTAACCCGCGCATGCCGACCCACGCAATGATCTTCCTGACGCAGTGGCGCATGTCGCATACGGTGGGGCAAATTCCGCTTTGGCGGCGCAGTCGGCCGCACGCGCACACGATCCGCCGGACAGCCACCGGTGCTGAACAGGTCCTCGGCCACCTCGACGCGTTCGTCCTCGCGTCCGCGTGCCTGTTTCGACGAAAGCGACGGGGAAGGCCGGTACTGGTGCGGGGGCGAGGGCCGCCCGCTCGTCACGGCTGCGGATGGAAACCCCGTAGCGGTTCCGCTGTCAGTCGCCGCCACCACCGCCTCCGCCGAAACCACCTCCCTCCGCACCGCTGTCCGTGCCGTGACCGCGGCCGTCGTCGTCGAGGGCTTTGCCCATGCGGATCAGGGTGCGTCCGAGGCCGTCAGGTACGGGGTGGGCGGCGAGCGGCCCGCGTCGGGCGGAGCCGGGAACGAAGGCGGCGGGGCCGTGAAGCGCGTACGCGGGTACCTGCCCCGCCGAGGCCGCGGCCGCGAGACATCGCCGTCCTGCTCGGGTGGGCTTCCGTCCCCATCGGCGCACCAGGCCCAGGGAGACGAGGCGGCGAGCGACGTCGTCGACCTCGGAAGAGTGCCTGACGGCCTCGATCACCTCCCGAACCGGCTTGCTACGCGGGCAGGCGACGATGACGGCGCGCTCCACTGGGTGTTCGGGGCGTTCCTCGCCGATGACACGCAGGCGGGCTGCGCCCAGGGAGAGCGTCCCGCGCTCGGTGAGGGACACAACCGCACTCTCCGCGACCCGTAGACCCCCGCCGGCCAGGTACGCGTACTCGTACGGGTCCAGGCCCTCGCCGCCACGGTCCGCTCCTCCGCGCCGGAACATCCCCGTCATCCCGTGTCCCCCTCTCACACCCGTACGGATCCGTCGGACGGGTGTGGCCCCCATGATCGCGCCGACACTGCCGCACCGGCCGGCCTCAACCCACGTTCAGAGCTTCTTCTGAGCTTCAGGACGCCAGAGACAGCGGCCTCCGAGCCCAGAAGTCAGTCGTGGCGCTTCCTCAGAGGGGATGAGGGGACGGGACCTCGGCCGCCGTGCCTTTCGCCCTGCCGCGCACCTCACGCGTCAGGTGCTGCTCGACGCCGATCGCAGGGCTGTTCCTTGTTTCCAGGGTGGATTCGCACCGGGGACCGAGCAGGTCAGGGCGGCAGCGTGGGCGGCGAAGGAGCAGGCGTCGGCAGCGTCGTCGAGGGTCAGTGTGTCGAGTCGGCCGCCAAGGTGTCCGAGGGCGGCGAGACGGTGAAGGAGGCCTGCGGTGAAGGAGTCCCCCGCGCCGACGGTGTCGACCACGGTGACAGGAGGGGCCGTGACGGTGACGCGCGTGCCGTCGAGCGACGCGAGGGCGCCGTTCTTGCCGAGGGTGATGACGACGAGGCGGGCCCCGGCTTCATGCCAGGTGTCGCACGCCTCGTCGAGACGGGTGTCCGGGGCGAGGAGGGCGCAGTCGTCCTCGCTGAGGCGGAGTATGTCGGCGACGGCGCACCAGTGAGGGAGCCGTTCGCGGTAGGCGGAGGGCGCCACGAGCAGGGGGCGGACGTTGGGGTCGATGGACACGGTGGCGTGCCGGCGTACCCGCGCGAGGTGGTCCTCGATGCGACCGCCGCCGGGCCGGCGGACGAGGGCGAGGGAGCCTGTGTGCAGGCAGACCGCTTCGTCGTTCCGCGTCGAGGCGAGTTCGCTGTCGGTCCACTGCCAGTCGGCGGCGCCGTCGGCGTAGAAGGTGTAGGCGGCCTGGCCGGACGCGTCGAGGTCGGCGACGGCAAGCGTGCTGGGCTCGGAGGCGGTCACACTGGCGCGCAGGTCGACGCCGGAGGCGCGGAGACGGGCGCGGAAGAGGGCGCCGAACGCGTCGTCGGAGAGGCGTCCGAGGAAGCGGGTGGGGGTGCCGAGCCGGGCGAGAGCGACGGCGGTGTTGGCCGGGCCCCCTCCCGGCAGCGCCCGCAGGACCAGCCCGTCGGGATCGGACCGATCGTGGTCCTCGAAGATGTCGGCGACGCACTCGCCGAGGACGTCGACGCTGCCGGGAGACCCGGGTCGAGCCATGGTGACTTTCTGCCTCTCAGGGAGGGGCGCGGGGCTGTCGCCCCGCGCCACGGAACGCAGCCCGGGACGCCGCGGAGGCGTGGGGTACTGCGGTGGACGTAGGTGCCGCACACGGTGCGGTGCGCGGGCGCACGGCCTGTCCGCGTGCGGCTGGGCCGGTCTTTCAGGTGTGAGGACGAGAGGGTGGGCCGCGCACCGGGCCGGCGTCCCGGGCTTGCGCCCCCTGATCAAGCGCCCTGCGTGCCCCGGCCCGCCGGCTGCGCTTCCCGCAGATGACCAGTTGCGGTCAGGTTCCAGGCCGAAACGGCGAACTCGCTGCGCCCTGTCCCTGTCGTCCGGGCCTGCAGCCGCCACGTTCCGTCGGTGGACGGGTAGAACCGCAGGGTGAGGACCTGTTCGTCGGCCAGGTACACCTCCGCTATCGAGCGGTCCACGATCACGCGGAGCTCGACGCGGGCGTGGGCGCGTGCCGCGGCCGGGCACGGCGCGGTGTACGTACCGCCCTGGGCCCGGGTGTCCCGTGAGGCGTGGTCGCGGTCGACGACGAGGCGGCCCGCCGTGGGGTCGAGGCTGATGTCGAGGTACTCGGAACCGTCGGCCGAGGTGACCAGGCGCAGCCCGCTCGTACCGGTGGTGTCCGGGACGAGGGCGGCGGTGAGGTCGAAGGTGCGGCCGACCTGGCCGAGTTCGAGCGGTTCGGTCCGTGTGACGTGCCCGGTTCCGTGCAGGATCCGCGGGCCGCGCAGGGCCAGCAGTTCGCGGGCGGGGCGCTGGACGACCGCGCCGTCGGCGGCGAGGCCGACCTCGCGGGGGAGGGTGAGGACGCCTGCCCAGCCCGCTTCGTGCGCCCAGGCGTCGTCCCGGGCCTCCCAGGCCCATCCCCACATGAGCCAGCGGTCTTCGCCGGGGGCCTTCAGCAGCGCGGGGGCGTAGAAGTCGGGGCCGTGGTCCAGCGGCATCAGGGGCGTGGCCGCTTCGAAACGTCCTTCGTTCTCCCGGCCGATGACGACGCTGGTGTGGCTGGGGCCACCCTGCGGGGTCCAGTCGCTGAGGATCAGGGCGCTTCGGTCGCCGAAGGTGGCGTACTGGGGGCACTCCCAGCCGATCGGCCCCGTGCCGGCGTCAGCACCGCTGGTGTGGAACGGGCCGCGGTACGTCCAGCGCTCCAGGTCGTCGGACTCGTACAGCAGCGCCGCGGCACGGCCGTCGTCGAGGGCGGAGCCGACCAGCATCCGCCAACGCTCGTCCTGCCGCCAGACATACGGGTCCCGGTACATGGTGGTGCCGGCGGGGGGTTCGGGGATGAGCGGGTGGGGGCGTTTGGTCCAGGTGTGGCCGTCGTCGTAGGACTCGGCCGTGGTGACCGGCTGCCACCAGCGGTCGTGGCGGTGGGCGGAGTAGAAGGCCACCATGCGGTCGTCGACGGAGACGGCGTTGCCGGAGAAGCAGCCGTCGGCGTCGTGGCCGCCGGGCGTGGGGGCGAGGGCGACGGGGAGGGGTTCCCAGGTGAGCAGGTCGGGGCTGCGGTAGTGGCCCCAGTGCATGTGGGCGTGCTGGGGGCCGTGCGGGTTGTACTGGAAGAAGATGTGGTAGTGGCCGTCGTGGAAGACGAGACCGTTGGGGTCGTTGATCCAGTTGCGGGGCGGCCGCAGGTGGACGGCGGGCAGGTGGGGGTCGGTAGGCGACGCGGACACACGGGGCCTTTCTCAGGGCGTGCGGAGCACACGGAAGTCGTGAGGGCGTGGCGGAGCCGTCGGTGCGGGGCGGAGGGTCAGCCCTTGACGCCGGTGGAGGCGATGCTGTTGACGAACGACTTCTGGAACGCCACGAACAGGGCGAGGATCGGCACGGTGATCATGGAGGAGTAGGCCATGATCTGGCCCCAGCCCACGTTGAGCTGGAAGAAGTAGGAGATGCCGACCATCACCGGGCGCAGTTCCTCGCTCTGGACGACCATGAGCGGCCACAGGTAGGAGTTCCAGGCGGGCAGGAAGGTGAGGATGGCGACGGTGGCGACGGCCGGGCCGGACAACGGCATCACGATGCGCCGGTAGACGGTGAACCAGCCGGCGCCGTCCATGACCGCCGCTTCGTCGAGTTCCTTGGGGATGCTCTGGAAGAACTGGTGGAAGAAGAAGATCGAGAAGGCGTTGGCGACGAACGGCAGGATCTGCACCTGGTAGGTGTCCATCCAGCCGGTGGTCCACTCCAGCTGGAAGCCGTTCACGCGCAGCAGCGGCAGCTGGTTGACCCACCACACGAGCGGCAGCGCGAAGGTCTCGAAGGGCACGATCAGGGTGGCGATGACCGTGGTCAGGACGACCTTGCGCCCTGACCACCGCATCCGGGCGAGCGCGAAGGCGGCCAGGCTGTTGACGATGATGCCGAGGACCACGGTGATCGACGAGATCAGTACCGAGTTCAGCAGGAACCGTGCCGCGGGGACCCGGTCGAACATGCCGGTGTAGTTGTCCAGCGAGAGGGCTCCGACCGGCAGGAAGGCGCTCACCGAGCCCAGGTCGCCGAAGATCTGGTCGTCCGTCTTGAACGACGAGACCAGCATGAAGACGAGCGGGAGCGCGAAGACCAGGGCCAGGACGACGCGGCCGGCGTGACCGCCGAGTCGCTTGAGGAGGGAGGTCATGTCAGTCCTTCTCCCGGGTCAGGAACCGCTGGACGAGCGACACGGTCAGGACGAGTACGAAGAAGATCAGCGAGATGGCCGCCGCGTAGGCGGTCTGCTGCTGGTCGTAGCCGGTGCGCACCGCCTGGAAGACGACGGTGGTGGTGGAGTCGAGCGGGCCGCCCTGGGTCATCACCCTGATCTGGGTGAAGAGGCTGAACGCCGCGATCGTGATGGTGACGAGCACGAAGGTGCGCGTGGAGCGCAGTCCCGGCCAGGTGACGTGGCGGAAGCGCTGCCAGGTGGTGGTTCCGTCGAGTTCCGCGGCCTCGTACAGTTCGGCGGGGATGGTCTGCAGGCCGGCCAGCCAGATGATCATGTGGAAGCCGACGCCCTGCCACACCGACATGAGGATGATGGCGGGCATCGCGGTGGCCGGGTCGCCCAGCCAGTCCGGGCCCTGGAAGTGGCCGAGGGTGAGCGTCTGGATGACGTGGTTGACCAGGCCGTCCTTCCGGTAGAGGAAGGTCCACAGGAGGGACACCACGACCATCGAGGTGACGACCGGCAGGAAGTAGACGGTGCGGAAGAAGTTGATGCCCCGCACCTTCGCGTTGACCAGCAGGGCCAGGACCAGGGCGAGGCCGGCCTGGAGCGGGACGACGACCACGGCGAAGTACACCGTGTTGCGCAGGGACTTGTAGAAGACGGGGTCTTGGAAGAGCTGGGTGAAGTTCCTCAGGCCGACGAAGCGGGCCGGGGTGGGCGAGATGAGTCTCGCGTCGGTGAAGGCCAGGGCGAAGGCGAGGGCGACCGGTACGACGAGGAAGACGATCAGCAGCACGACGGCCGGGGTGGCCATGCCGAGGGCGGTGAGGCTCTCACGGCGACGGGCGTTGTTCGTGCGGGTTCGCCGGACCGGACGCAGCCGCTTGGGGGCTGCGGTCTTGGTGGTCACGGTATCTCCAGGGAGCCGGTCCGGTTCGGGCGGTGCGGTCGGGGGCCCGAACCGGACCGGGGCGGTCAGCCTGCGTAGTTGTTGTTCGTCTTCAGGTTGTTGTCGATGTTCTTCGCGGCCTGCCCGAGGGCGTTCTTCGGGTCGGCGCCGGCGAGGATGTCCTGGGCCGCCTTCTGGAACTCGGTGGAGATGTAGGGGTAGGCCGGGGTGGCGGGGCGGACCGTCGCGTACTTCTGGGCGAACTGGACGAGCACGGCGAACTCTCCGCCCGGCTGGTAGTCCTTGATCTGCGTCGCGGCCTCGTTGGTGGCGGGGATGGTGCTGGTCGCCTTGGCGTAATCGACGAAGTATTTGGTCTGGCGGGAGAACTTCAGCCACTCCTGCGCGCCCTCCTTGTTGGAGCAGGTGGAGCTCATGGCCCACTGCCAGGAGGCGCCGCCGATCCTGGGGCCCTTGCCGAAGTCGACGGGCGGGATGATCGCCAGGTCGTCGCCGAGCTTCTCGGCGTTCTTGGTGGCGTTCCAGCTGCCGTCCCACTGGATGGCGCTCTTGCCGGCCAGGAAGTCCTTGTTGGGGTCGGCACCGGACTTCTTCGCCATGTACCCCTTGGTCACCAGCGACTGGAACCAGTTGCCCCACTGCACGGACTCCTCGCCGTCCAGGGTGCCGGAGGCGGTCTTGTAGCCGTTGCGGTCGATCAGGTCACCGCCGAAGCTCTGCAGCTGCGGGGAGTACGCGTACGGCCACCACTCGCCGCTGCCGCCGGTGCCCATTTCCAGCGGGTAGGCGAACTTGCCGCTCTTCTTCAGCTTGGCCAGGCCGGCGTCGAACTCGTCCTTGGTCCAGGGCTTGTCCATGGTGGGGATGCGGATGCCGTGCTCGTTCAGGACGGACTTGCGGGCGAAGAAGGCCAGGGCGACGTCGTAGAAACCGAAGGAGTAGAGCTTGTCCTGATAGGTGCCCACGGTGCTGGCGAGCTGGTCCTCGACCGGGACCTGGCCGCCGGTGACGTCGATGGGAGCGAGGTAGCCGCCCCAGGCCCAGTTCGCCACGTTGGGGCCGTCCACGTCGAGCAGACAGGGCAGCTTGCGCGCCGAGGCGGCGGCCACGACGGAGTTGTTGTAGTCGGTCTGCGGGAACGACTGCAGCTCGACCTTGTACTTGCCCTGGGAGCCGTTGAAGTCCTTGATGATCTTCTTGACGACATCCAGCTCGGCCGAGTTGCCGGCGTTGTGCGTCCACAGCGTCAGCGTGTCACCGCTGGCCCCGGACGAGCTCCCGCCGGTTCCGGACGCGCATCCGGCGACGAGCGCGGTGGCCGCCGCGGCGGCTACACTCGCAAAGGCGAGGCGCCTGGTTCTGAACACCACGAGGTTCCTCCATCTCACGGAGGCGGGTCTTGCAGGACCCGCCCTGGGCGACCGGTTGCGTCGGTCGCTGTTCTTGGTGGCCGTCCCGCCGCCCGCTTCGGAATCGCCGTTGCGGTCGGCGGGACGGCTGTCTTCGGGTGCCGGTGTCACTCCCCGGCGGGAGCGCCGAGGGAGGCACGCTCCCGCAGCGGCATGGGCACGCGGTGTACGGCCGTCTCGAGCGGCCCGTCGCGGAGGATCAGCTCCACGGCGAGGCGGCCGAGCCGGTAGTGCGGCAGCTTCAGCGTGGTGAGCGCCGGCCGCAGCACGGAGGCGATGTCCTGGTCGTCGAACGAGATCACCGACACGTCGCCGGGCACCGACAGCCCGGCCTCGCCGAGTGCCTGGTAGGCGCCGAAGGACACCCGGTCGGCCAGGCACACCAGGGCGCGCGGCCGGGTCCCCGCCGCCAGCAGGGCGGACACCTCGCGGTAGCCGTCCAGCGTGTCCCAGTCGCACTCGATGACGCCGTCCAGGTGGGCGCCGTTCTCGCGCAGCACTTCTTCCAGGCCGCGCATGCGCTCGTTGCCGGCGATGATCCCCTCGGGGGTGGCGGGGACGGCCTGGTGGCCGCCGATCGCCCAGACGCCCTCGGTGTGACCGGCCGCGAGCAGGGCGCGGGCCGCGTCCCGCCCGGCCTCCAGTTCGTCCGGGACGACGGACGGCGCGTCGAAGCCCGGGGCCAGGCAGTTCAGCAGCACCACGCGGCGCCCGAACAGCTCCTTGGGGGGAGTGACGTACCGGGTGAACATGGTCGCGTAGATCACCGCGTCGACCTGGCGGTCCAGCAGCGCGTGCACCAGCGAGGACTCGGCCGCGCGGTCGCCGCCTGCCTCGGTGATGAACAGCAGGTGGTCGCGCTCGCGGGCGGCCTCCATGGCGCCGCGGATGACGTCGCCGGCGAACGGCGTGGTGGTGATCCGGTCCGAGACGAACCCGATGGTCTGCGTGGACTTCGTCCGCAGGCTGCGCGCGGTGACGTTCGGACGGTAGCCGAGGTGTCTGGCCGCTTCCAGGACCCGTTCCCGGGAGGCGTCGGAGATGCGCATGTCGGTGCGGCCGGACAGGGCGAACGACGCGGTCGTCGGCGATACGCCCGCTTCGCGGGCGACGTCGGCCATGGTCACGCGGCGTTCGGACATCGGTGGATCAGCTCCGCTCGGCTAAATCGGATTAGCAGGATGCGATGAGAGTGCTTCACCCGTCATGCGCTGTCAACACCCCGGACATCTCGCCTGCGTAACGGTGACTTTATGTGATGGTTTGAGCATCTCTAGGTAGCGCGAAGTCGAAATTCGTATGCGTTAGCTCTTGCTTTAGCGGCGACGGCGCCCGAACCATGCCGACCCATCACCTAAATCGAATTGGCAGGCCGTCAGATCGCCGTCTGTCACGCAGCCCAGGAGGCAGCATGAGAAGAAGAACCGCCCTGAGGGTCGTATCCGCCGCGGTCGGCGGTGCCGTCGCACCGCTGTCGTTCGCCCCCGCCTTCGCCGCCGCCGGCGGCGGCCGGCCGGGTCCTCAAGAGCCCATCGCCCGCTGGGACTTCGACGAGCGATCCGGCCCGGTCGCCCGCGAGGCGGTCTCCGGATCGGCCACCCCGGTGGACTACGTCTTCAACGACGCCCGCTACAAGCCCGACAGCGGTCCGGTCCGCCGCCGTGGGGTCCGCGGCCGGGCCCTGTACTTCGACGGCTACTCCACCGCCGTCACGGCCGAGGGACCCGGCAGGCTCGACCTCGCCGCCGGCGTGACCGTCGACGTCTGGATCGCCCCGTACGCCTACGAGCACGGCATCGACGGCAAGCCCCAGGCCCTGGTCAACCAGCACGACCCGGGCGCCAGGACGGGCTTCCTGCTCGGTCTGCGCCGCTTCGGCCGGATCGCCTTCCAGCTGGGCTTCGGCACCGACATGATCGAGGTCAAGGGCGCCGAGGACCGGGCGGCGGCCAAGGGCCGGTGGAGCCACGTCGCCGCCACCTACGACCCCTCCGCCCACCAGCTGCGCCTCTACCTCGACGGCTGCCTGATCGGCACCGCCGCCACCCCCGACAAGGCCCCCGAGCCGGCGCCCGGCGAACCCCTCCTCATCGGGAAGCACAACCGCCCGACGCTGCTCAACGGCGAGTTCCAGGCCAACATGTACATGGGCCTGATGGACAGCCTCGCCATCCGCCCGGGTGCCCTGGACGACGCGACCGCCCGGCGCGAGCACGCCGAGACGATCGCCGCACTGCCCGGCCACCACGTACCCCGCCCGGACCTGACCCCCCACAGGTCCCGCTTCGACGGCGACCGGCACCGTCCCCAGTTCCACATGCTGCCGCCCTGGCACTGGATGAACGAACCGCACGCACCCGTGTACTTCAAGGGCAAGTACCACATCTTCTACCAGCACGACCCGCTCGGACCCTTCTGGGGCCAGATCCACTGGGGACACGCCGTCAGCACCGACATGGTGCACTGGCGCGACCTCCCCATCGCCCTCGCCCCCGCCGCGGACTCGGCCGGCCCGGACGGCATCTGGTCGGGATCCGCCTGCGTCGACGGCGACCGCGGACCGGTCCTCTTCTTCACCGGCGGCGACGACCGGCTGCCCCACCGCCAGCGCACCGGACTCGCCGTGTCCACCTACCAGGCCGACGGCGACACCGACCTGCCCACCTGGACGATGCGCCCCCAGCCGGTCACCGAAGCCCCGGCGCACCTGCCGGCCGGCCCGGGAACCGCGTGGGCGGAGAACTTCCGCGACCCGTTCGTCTGGGAGGAGGACGGCGTCTGGTACCAGCTCGTCGGCAGCGGCATCGTCGACTACGAAGGCGCGCAGATCACCCGCAAGCACGGCGGAACCGCGCTCCTCTACACCGCCCGCCGGCCCGAAGGACCCTGGACCTACCAGGGCCCGCTGCACCGGAACGACCTCGCCACGGTGCCGGAGCCCGGTGAGGTGTGGGAGCTGCCGGTGCTCCTCCCGCTCCCCGGCCCCCGGGGCCGGCGCACCGGCAAGCACATCCTGCTGATCTGTCCGTGGTGGGAGGGGTTCAACCCGAACGCCGTCAAGCACACGTACTACTGGATCGGCACCTTCGACAAGCGCGCCCACCGCTTCGTGCCCGACCACGACGAGCCCCGCGAGTTCGACTTCGGCGAGCACTTCACCGGCCCGTCCGGCTTCGTCACCCCCGACGGCCGCTCCGTGGTCTTCAGCATCACCCAGGACCGCCGCACCGAGCAGCAGCACGCCCAGTCCGGCTGGGCGCACAACGCCGGCATGCCCGTGTCCGTCTCCCTGCGCCCGGACGGCACGCTCGGCATCGAACCGATCGCCGAGGCCACCGGCCTGCGGGGCGCGCGGCTGGCCCGCATCCGGCAGACGTCGGTGGCGGAAGCCAACCGGCGGCTCGCCGGGGTCACGGGGGACCTGCTGGACGTCAGCGCCGTCATCGAGCCGCGCGGCGCCAGGACGATCACCCTGGCGGTCCGGGCCAGCGCCGACGGAACCGAAGAGACCCTGCTGACCTACGACACGTCCGAGCGGCGCTTCCTGATCGACCGCGGCCGCTCCAGCCTCGACCCGGACGTCCGCAAGGGCGTCCACGGCGGCAGCGTGGACCTCGACGGCGGCCGCCTCGCGCTCAGGGTCCTGCTCGACCGGTCGATGCTGGAGGCGTACGTCAACGGCACCAACAGCATCACCAGCCGTGTCTACCCCACCCGCGAGGACGCCACCGGTCTGCGCCTGACCAGCGACGGCGGACCGGCCCACGTGGTGTCCCTGGACGTCTGGCGCATGAACGGCGCCTACGACACGCCGGCCGCGCCCGCCGCGTACGACCCGCCGCGACCGGCGAACGTCGACGCACTGCCCAACCACGACTTCGCCACCGGCGACCTCACCGGATGGACCGTCGTGTCCGGCACGACCTTCAGTGACGCCAACGTGACCACCCGGACCGACTGGGGCTGGGGCGGGCCCTTCTACCAGGCCGAGACCGAGAACGACCCGACCGGTCACCACCTGTGGGGCTTCAACCCCTCCGGAGGCGGCGACGGCGCCACCGGCGTCCTGCGCTCCGCCACCGTCGTCCTCGGCGGGGACGGCCTGGTCGACCTGCTCGTGTCCGGCGGCGACGACCCCGACCGCCTCTACGCGGCCGCCGTCCGCGCCGACGACGGCAAGGTGCTGGCCAAGGCCACGGGCCGCAGCACGGAGCAGTACCGCCGCGTCGTCCTCGACCTCTCCGCCCACATCGGCGACCGGATCTACGTCGAGGTCGTCGACCGGGCCGACGGAGGCTGGGGCCACATCAACGTCGCCGACGTCAACGTCCCCGTCCGGCGCTCCTGACCCCGCGGCCCACCACCCCCTACGGGCCGGCCCCGGGCTGTGCCGAGCCGAGGGCCGGCGTCCACTCCGCCCGATCAAACCACCCCACAACGACGGAGGTTCGCATGCGAACCCGTGCACCATCCAGAACGGCGACCAGCCGCGGTCTCCTGCGGCTGCTGCTCGCCCTCGCGATATGCCTCGGTCTGACATCACCCCTGATGACACAGACCGCCAGCGCGACCGAGACCACCCTGTCCAACCCCGGCTTCGAGACCGGCGACCTCACCGGCTGGACCACCACCGGAACCGCGTTCAACGGAGCCGTCACCGACGACCCCGGCTGGGGCTGGGGCTGCTGCTTCAACCAGCAGGGCTCCCACCACCTGTGGGGCTTCGCCGGCGGCGGTGACGCCGCCACCGGGACGGTGACGTCCGAGCCGTTCACCCTGACGGGCACCGGCATGGTCAGCGTCCTGGTCTCCGGCGGCCGTAACGAGAGCGATCTCTACGCCGCTCTGACCACCCTGGACGGAACCGTCCTGCACAAGGCCACCGGAACGGACGACGAGGCGTACCGCCGCGTCACCTGGGACGCCCGCGAGCACCTCGGCGAGCAGCTGCGGATCACGGTCGTCGACAAGGCCACCGGGGGATGGGGCCACGTCAACCTCGACGACGTCCGCGTCGGCACCGACCCCGCCCCCGATCCCTCCCAGCGGGGACTCGCCGCACACTGGGACTTCACCGAAGGCCAGGGCACCACGACCCGGGAAAAGGTCAGCCAGGCCGCCGACCCGATCAGCTACGTCTTCACCGACGCGCAGTACAAGCCCGACAGCGACCCGCTGTGGCGACCGAAGGACGAAGCCGACGGCGTGCTCTCCGGCGCCCTGCTGTTCGACGGCTACTCCACCTGGGTCACCCGCGCCGCGGCGCAGACGCAGCTGCCGACCGACGGCATGAGCGTCGAGGCGTGGGTCGCACCGCGCGCGTTCGAGTGGGGAGACGACGGCAAGCCGTCCGTCGTCGTCAACCAGCAGGACAAGGCAGCCAAGCGGGGCTTCTCCCTCGGCGTCGGCAGGCACGGCAGGTGGCAGTTCGGCATCGGAACCGGCGACGCGTGGTACGAGGTGACCGTCCCGAAGCCGGCGGCCCTGGCCGCGGGCACGTGGGCACACCTGTCGGCCGTCTTCGCCCCGAGCGAGGGCGCGATCACGCTCTTCCTCAACGGCGAGCAGGTCGCCCGGACCGCCATCCCCACCCACGCCCGCCTGGCCAAGGCCGACGTTCCCCTGATCATCGGACGCCACAACCAGCCCGCCATCATCAACGGCACCTTCGCCGTCAACATGTTCAACGGCCTCATCGACGAGGTGAAGATCCACAACAGCGCCCTCACCCCGGCGTCCGTCACGGCCGGCCACCAGAAGGACGTGCAGACCTTCACCGGGGGCGCCACGCCCGAGGCGCGGATGGAGATGGACCGTTCCCGCTACGACGGCGACCGCTACCGCCCCGGCTACCACTTCACCGCCCCGAACCACTGGATGAACGAACCCCACGCCCCCATCCAGTACAAGGGCAAGTACCACCTCTTCTACCAGCACAACTCCCACGGCCCCTACTGGCACAACATCGCCTGGGGACACGCGGTGAGCGAGGACCTGGTCCACTGGCGCGACCTGCCCGTCGCCCTCGCACCCACCGAGGACAGCGTGGCTCCCGACGGAGTCTGGTCCGGCGACGCGGCCTACGACGAGAACGGCGTGCCCGTCCTGCTGTTCACGGCCGGCAACGACGCCCAGCGCCCCAACCAGGCCACCGGCCTCGCCCGCCCCGTCGACCCGGCCGACAGCGACCTGGCCGAGTGGAAGATGCACCCCACCCTCGTCACCAGCCAGACCGCCGACCTGAACGTCGGCGCCGGACGCAAGGTCCGCTTCGGCGACTTCCGCGACCCCTTCGTCTGGAAGGAGGGAGACACCTGGTTCCAGCTGATGGGCTCCGGCGTCCAGACCACCTCGGGCACCGACATCGGCGGCACCGCCCTGCTCTACACCTCCAAGAACCTCACCGACTGGACCTACTCCGGACCCCTCATGGTCGGCGACGTGGCGGCCCACCCCAAGACCGGCCAGGTCTGGGAACTGCCCACCTTCCTGCCCATCGGCAAGGACGCCCAGGGCCGCGAGCGCCGGGCCCTGCTGATCAACCCGGCCTTCCCGGCCGGTCCCGGCGAGTACAGCAGCAAGTACGTCTACTACTGGGTCGGCACCTGGGACGCCCAGGCTCGCCGCTGGACCCCCGACACCACCGAGCCCCGGCTCATGGACTACGGCGACCACTTCACCGGCCCCAGCGGAACGGTGGACGACAAGGGACGGTCCCTCGTCTTCAGCATCGCCCAGGACCGGCGCACCGAACGCGCCCACTACGACGCCGGATGGGCCCACAACGCCGGCCTCCCCATCGAGCTGTCCATGCGGCCCGACGGAGACCTCGGCTTCCGCCCCGTGGAGGAGGTCTCCCGCCTCCACACCGGCGAGCCGCTCCTGAACATCAGCGAACCCACCTCCCTCGCCGACGCCAACACCCGCTTGTCCGGCATCAAGGGGGACATGCTCCACGTCAAGCTGACCCTGGAGCGAGGCAGCGCCGGCACGTTCGGCCTCGACGTGCTCCGCAGCCCCGGAGACGAGGAACGGACCCGCATCTTCTACGACGCCCCGGCGGGACAGCTCGGCGTCGACCGGACCCGGTCCGGGAACAACTCCAGCGCCGAGCCCGGCTTCGGCGTCCACAAGGGCCCGCTGCCCCTCTCCGACGGAACCCTGACCCTCGACGTGTTCCTCGACCGCTCGATGATCGAGGCGTACGCGAACAACCACAAGTCCCTCACCACCCGCGCCTACCCCTTCCGCCAGGACTCCCTCGGCCTGCGCCTCTTCGGCGACGGCAGCACCGTCAAGTCCATGACCGTCTGGAAGATGGGAACCATGACCCAGTGACCGACTAGCCTCACCGTGTCCACGGGCTGCTCAGCAGCTCCGGGCACCCACGACGCCCGGTTCCCCGGCCTCGCCGGGGGACCGGGCCGTTGCCGTCGGCCCGACCGCGTACGACTACTCCCGTCTGCTCCCCACACACACGGGGACGGTCCCGTCCCCGGCATCGCGACGCCCTGCTCGCGCCGCTGCGTCCCGCGCCCGCGGCGGCCACACGTGGGGCGGCCGCGGGCCGGCGGAGCCACGTACGCGAAGACGCCTCCGAAAGGCACGGTGGGGGCACGCTGCCTCAGTGTCAGCGGGAGGCTGCCGCGGAGGGTGTGGGCTGGTCGGTGTCGCCGTGCCAGGTGGGCCAGCCGAGGAGGCGGGGGTGTTCGGTGACCCAGGCGCGGGTGTCCTGGCCGATCTCCTGGTCGATGAGGGCTTTGGTCGTGGCTACCGCGGCGGCGACGCACGCAACCCGCCGCTGTCGGCTCCCGTCACCGGCGACCTGGCACGCCTTTCACCAGTGCAGGCCGTCCGGGTCGACTGCAGTCGCTACTGCCGTTCGCTCGATCCCCAACCTTCTGGTCAGCCCTGCCCTGCGCGAGCGGGCAGGGGGCGCGCCGGTGCTCCAGGAGGTAGGCCCTTGGTCGGCAGGAGCGCCTGCAGGCTCTGCTCGGTGCCGTGCGAGGGCCGCCGCGTCGAGGAACGGCAGGGGGGCGCACGGTTATTGACGCGCTGGAGAGGTGCGTGCTGCACTGGCCCGGCACGCCGATGTTTACGTTCCCATTCGGTAGGGGCCGAGACAGACGGGACACCGTACGCGGTCCATGTCGCTCGCCGGGCGACTCGGCGTGCCCCCCCGCTTTTCTGCTCATCGAAGGAGTTTCGTCGTGTCCTCTCCCGACATCCCTCTTGGCCGCAGAGGGTTCATCGCGGCGGCAGCCCTGACCGCGGGCGCGGTCGCGCTCCCCGGTGGCATCCTGGCGCCGGCGGCCGCGGCCGCCGTGCCGCCCCAGGTGGCGTTGCCGCAGCGCGGCATGTACGACACCGTGCCGGCGTGGGCGTGGACGGACGGTTTCGTCACCGGCAACGGCGAGTACGGCGCGGTACTCCACGGGTCGCCACAGCTGGAAAAGATCATCCTGAACCACCACCGTTTCGTCCTGCCCAACGGAACCCGTGACGTGAAGCCGCCCGTGATCGCGGACCGTCTGGAGGGCGTGCGGGACCGGGCGCTGGCCGGTGACTACTGGGGTGCGGCAGGGGAGTTCGCGGAGGGCTGGGACCTCCGCTGGACGCAGACGTTCCACCCGGGGTACGAGCTGCAGCTGAGCACGCCGGGCGCGACCACCTCCAACGACTACGCGAGGGTCACCGACTTCCGTACCGGCGAGGTCACGCACTCCTGGTCCGACAGTGCCGGTGTCTGGCGGCGGCGGGTCTTCGTCTCGCGCGCCGACAAGGTCGTCGTCCACGAGCTGCTGCCCGCCCCCGGGAGGACGGTCGACACGACGGTCACGGTCAACACCGCACTGGAGGGCGTCCCCGGAAACGTCGGCTTCACGACCAGCGCCTCCGTCTCCGGCGGCCAGGGCTACCTCACTCTGCGCGCCACGTATCCCTCAGGGCAGGGGGCTTTCGGCTACGAGGGCGTCACGAGGGTCGTGGTCACGGGGGGCGGGGCCCAGGTGTCCGCCGCCGGTGGGGCGCTCGTCGTCTCGCGGGCCGCCAAGGTGGTGCTGCTGACCAAGCTCGGCCGCTACGAGAAGGCGGGTGACTGGAACGCCAAGCCGCTGCATGCCGCACTGGGCGCGCTCTCCGCCGACTACGCCACCCTGCTCGGGCGCCACGCACCACTCCACCAGGCCATGTTCGACGGATCCAGCCTCGACCTCGGCGTCTCCGCGGCCGACCGGCTGCTCTCCACCTCGGAGCTCACGACACGGCAGAACAACGACCGGTGGACGGTCGACATCGCGCTGCTCGAGCGGATGTACGACAGTGGGCGATACCTCTTCGTCAGTTCCAGCGGCGTCCTGCCCCCGCGACTGACAGGAGTGTGGGCCGGCAGCTGGAACGGAGCGTGGGCCGACGACTTCACCACGGACGCCAACGTCAACCTCCAGGTCGCCGGCGGCAACATCCTGAGCCACGGCACAGCCATGCAGGGGTTCTTCGACCTGGTCCTGGGACAGCTCGACGACTGGCGCACGAACGCCGCCCACCTGTACGGCGCACGAGGGTTCCTGGCGCCGTCCCGCACCGACGGCGAACACGGCCACATGCTCCACTTCAACGGCGGTGACTTCCCCGGCCAGTGCTGGACCGGGGGCGCCGACTGGATGCTGTACCCGCTTCTCGAGTACTACCAGGTGACCGGAGACGCCGCGTTCCTCCGGGACAAGCTCGGACCGGCGCTCATGGAGCTCGCCCTGTTCTACGAGGACTTCCTCACCCGGACCGAATCGAGCGGCAAGGTGGTCTTCGTCCCGTCGTTCTCGATGGAGAACTCCCCCTCCAACACCGGCCACATGCTCTCCACCAACGCCACCGGCGACATCATGGCGGGCCGTCACGCCCTTCAGGCCGCCATCGACGCGGCGAACACGCTGAACGTGGAGCAGGGCAGTGGCCAGGGTGTGGCCCGTTGGACCGCCCTCCTCGCCAAACTGCCCGACTACACCGTCAACGGCGACGGCGCGCTGGCCGAGTGGTCCTGGCCCGGCCTCCACGACCGCTACAACCACCGGCACGCCCAGCACCTCTACGGGGCCTGGCCCCTGCACGAGATCAATCCGGAGGAGAAGCCCGACCTGGTGTTCAGCGCGCGCAAGGCGCTCAGGATCCGCGGCGACGAGAACTACGCGGCCCACGGCAGTCTTCACCGCGCGCTGGCCTGGAGCCGCCTGAAGGACGGCGCGGGCGTATACGACAACATCCGCAAGGTCCTGGGCAGCAACATGGTCTTCCGCTCCCTGGTCACCTCCCACAACCCTGACCTGCACACCTACAACAGCGACGCCGCCAACGCCCTGCCCGCGATCATCGCCGAAGCACTTCTCTACACCCGGCCGGGTCTGCTGGAGATCCTTCCGGCGCTGCCCGACCAGCTGGCGAAGGGAACGATCCGGGGTGTCCGGGGGCGCAACCGGGTCCTCGTCGAGAGTCTCACCTGGGACACCGCGGCCCACACCGCCACCGTCACCCTCGTCTCCGACATCAGCCAGAGCCTCGACTTCGTCTGCCGCCGTGGCATCACCTCGCTGTCCACCACGGCGCCGGTGGAGTCCTCCCCGCTCGGGGACCACGTCCGGAAGCTCACCCTCACCGCGGGAACCCGCACCCAGATCACCGTCGGCATGCTCACCGGCACCTACCGCGTCGTGAACCGGGCCAGCGGCAAGGTGCTCGATGTGGCGAACGAATCCACGGGCAACGGAGCTCCGGTCATCCAGTGGACGTGGTCGGGCCGAGCCAACCAGCAGTGGCGGCTGCGGCCGAACTACGACGGATCGTTCCGCCTCTCCAACGTCCACAGCGGCAAGGTTCTCGACAACCCCGGTGCTTCCACGGCCCCCGGTCAGGCGCTGGACCAGTGGACGGACACCGACAGCCCCAACCAGTGGTGGAAGCTGGTGCCCTCCGCGACGAGCGGCCACTACCACCTGGTCAACGGATCCAGCGGCCTGTACGCGGGCGTGGCGAACGGCTCGACAGAAGCCGGCACCGGAATCGTGCAGCTCCCCGCCGACGGAACGGCCGGTCAGGAATGGACGATCGTCCCCCTCTGACCGCGACGCCGCCGACGCGCGCCTCCTCCTGAGAGAGGGGCAGCGGGAGTGGCGCCCGTAAGCCGGGCGGGACGGACGTACAGGATCTCGACCGCCCCGGCCGGCGACGCGAGCGTCCCTCCCCGTCGCTCGGCAAGCCACGAGACCGCGTCCATCGTCCTCGGGCAGCTCGACGAGACGGCACGGCGGGAGACCCGGGCTCCGGTGAACAGCGACGAGATTCGTCCGGCCGCCGAGCGGTCGGCGGCCGCGGTCCGGACGCGGAACGGGAACTGGCCTGGGCCCGGCGGGCGGACCGGGACGGGGAGACCGGGCAGGGGGTGGCGGCAGTGCTGGAGGGGCGGGTCAGAATTCCGGTCTGGAGGGGGTGGGTCGGGCATCTGGCCCGTGGGGTCAGACTTCGCCCCGCGGGGCCGGATTTCTGCCCCGGATGTGAAGGCTGAACTGCAGGTTCGCGAGCTCCCGCTCAGTCTGTCCGCTCAGTTCTCCCGCCCGGACACCGAGAACTCCGTCCGTCCGTCCCCTCAGGTAGAGGGGGGAGGGACGGACGAGGGCGCGGACCTGCCCCCATCCTGGCCGCTCCGTTCGAAGGGCCGGTTCGCACCAGTGCAGGCGCCGTGGTCTCCGCGCCGTATCACCGCCTTGCCCGCCACCCCCTCGCTCGCCCTGCCGCCGGGGGAGGCGCGGCTCAGCGTCGCACGGGAGAAGGCCCGTCGGGTGATGGCCGTGTGCACCGAGTGCGGCAAGCCCCCGGAGGCGGCCAGCGAATGGCGCGCCGAGTGCGCCGGCTGGACGCTGGGCCCGTCGTGCGGGCGGTGCGAGGTCAAGTCGCTCCGTGCCCGCACCGGCGGTGAGGCCCACTGGGCTGCCGCCGGCGAGCCCGCCGTGCCCTACTCCGGATCGAAGCCCCAGCCCTCGCCGCTAGCCACCACCAGGCTCACTACCGCCGGTCAGGGCCCTGGGAGCTGAGCCGTGGATTGCCGGCGTCCGTCAGGTCCGGAGGAGAGGTGCGAGGTCGAACGTCAGCCAACACCGAGTCGTGTGGATCTTGGGAATGGCACCGGACGCCCCTCAGACCTCGGAGGGAATCTTGATGCCGCGAACGGCCGGGTACCGCTCCATCCGGGCCTTGAGTCCCTGCCGACGCCTGGTCTTTGCCGTCATGACGTACGCGGACGTCCCGAAGGCTCCGATCATCAGCAGGTCGAGATCGCCCCGTGCGAACAGCACGTCGTGGAACGGCGCGAGCGTCTCGGCTCCGCCGCCTACCGCCTTCGGGACCGCCGCGGCGGTCCGGTCGGCCGCGTCCGCGAGCGCCGCCCGAGCCCGTAGTCGTCGAGGACCTGCATGTGGTGCAGGGCGCCGCCCTCGGCTGGGGTGCCAGGGCGGTCGCAGAGTGGGCGCCACACGATGGGGGCGAGGTGCTCGTCGTCAGTAGCGGTCGGCTGCGATGAGGGGCCGTAGTAATGGCCGGGGATCGGGCTGTGCGGGTCGCCGAAGAAGCCGTGGCGTGGGTTCCTGTTGTTGTAGGCACGGGTGTCGTCGACGAGGGTTCGCAGGTTGTGGGCGGGGTTCGATGTATCGCAGCGTCCGGTGTGGACGCACAGGGCGAGGACGCCGGCGGTGGCGGGCGAGCCGAAGCTGGTGCCGATGTTGACGCTGTGGTGGAAGGGCAGCGGGGCGGCGGCTTCCATGCACACTCCGGGGGCGGCGACGGTGTGCCGTTGGTCGGCGGAGGAGCGGGCGAAGTTGCTGAACTCCAGGGCAGCGAGGTCGTCCGCCTCGCCGAAGAAGCCTTCGTCCACGCCGTAGCAGACCGGCGGCTTCTCCGTTCCGCCCGGTTTCCCGTCGTAGTCGGCCATCGCGGTGGCCGTGAGCACCTCGTCGTATGCCGCGGGGGTGACCCGGGCGAGGTCGGCGCGGTCGTTGCCGGCGGCGGCGACCGGTGTGATGCCTCGGGCGACGAGGTTGCAGACGGCCAGGTGGGCGGCGTCCTGGTCGACCGTGCCGCAGGCGTTGTCGTCCAGGTCCGAGAGCGGGGCGTCGACGGGGTCGGAGCTGAAGCTCATGTTGGCGATGACGATGTCGTTGTCCGGGTCGGCGTCGGTGCGGGTGGCCACGAGCCAGTCCATGGCGCACATGAACGACGCGTCGGAGATGAAGCCCGTGTCGTCGGCGACCTTGACCGACCACAGCGGCGTGCCCGGCGCGATCCCGACCAGTCCCTGGTCGTCGTCGCGGGCGCCGATGATCCCGGCGGCCGGTGTGCCGTGGATGCTCGGGTCTTCCAGGCTGAGGCCGGGTACGACGGGGCTGCCGCTGAGGCAGTCGACGCCGCGGCGTACGTTCGGCCACATCTCCCAGTTCGCTCACCTGCATCGGGAAGCGAAACGAACCGCAGACAGGCTCCTCATGGGTCAGATTCCCACGATGTGGGAGGTCGGCAGCGAACTGACCAGCGTACTCAAGTTGCGCGAGGGAGAAGTCGCCGCCGGGCACGGCTTGCTGTGGACCATCGGTCCGTGCTGGGTGAGTGGTTGTCGGGGGGACTGTGGTCGTGCTTGGCCCGGGGGCGCTGGTTTGGCCGGGCATGCTGTCCTCGCGGGAGGGATCGCGTAACCGGTTCGCGTGGTGTGTTTCCGGCCGCGTACGTTCCGTCCATGACCAGGACAACGCCGGCGAGACCGGTCGCCGTGGAGGCCGTGTTCCCGGAGCTGGCGGCATACCGAGGGCGGACGACCCGCCTGCACCCGCGGCCGGGGCGGCCCGGGCGGCACGACAGCCATGTCGGCGGGCCGTTGCTGTGGCCCAGCGACGAGCCGTGGCCGGTCTGCAGCGAGTCGCACCAGCCGGAGACCGAGGGGTACGCGCCAGAGGAGATCCGCGCCGCCCGGGCCGGCGTGTGGCCTCGGAGCCGCGCGTGGCTCGGCGCCGGCAGCCTGGGGGAGGGCGGGCCGACCCCCTTCGTGGGGCTTGCCCAGTTCTTCGGCCGGGACGTCCCCGGCCTTGCCGCCGGTCCCGGCGGCGCTGACCTGGTGCAGCTCTTCCGCTGCCCGCGCACCCACGGGCCGCACCTCGAGCGCCGATACCTCCTGCGGTGGAGGCTGGCCGCGCGGACGGAGCGAGCGGACCGCTTCCTGGCTGCCGCGCCTGAAGTGCCGTTGCTGCGGTGGGAGGACGAACTCCCCGAACCCTGTGTCGTGCACCCTGAGGAGGTGGACACGTATCCGTGGGCGGAGGACGACACCTTGCCCGCGGCTCTGATCGCCCGCATCGACGCCTGGGACGATGCCCAGACGGCTGAAGGCGGCCGCGACGCACCTGACTACCAGGGCGCTCTCTCGATCCCGCCCGGCTGGCGGGTCGGCGGCTTTCCCAGCTGGGCGTCCACGGGCCCGATGGACATCGCCTGCGCGTCCTGCAGGGCCCCGATGCGGCTCCTGCTGACGGCCGGGGGCGACGAGATGGACCCCGACTCGCACAGCTGGATGCCGCTGGAAGACCGCGATCCGTCCCTGCAGGGGATGGCCTCGATCAGGGGCGGCCAGTCCGTCGCCCAGCCCACGCGGCTCCGCTTCGGCCGTGACCGAGACCTGCACGTCTTCACCTGCCCGGCCGACCCGGGGCACCCGCCCCAGTGGGTGCTCTCCTGATCCGTTCCAGGGGCGCCAGTGCCGGCGGGGAGAACCGCTGGTCGGAGAGTCTGCTCCCCACGCCCGTAGGGATAGCCCCGCCGGTTGCTCCGATGGCCGCGGCGGCTTCTGTTCCCCGCGGCCGTGGGGATGGGCCCGATCGCCTCCCGCCCCCGCTGGGACCGCCCGGCGAACAGCAAGGCGTGCTTCGGCTTCTACGGCGACGGCACCGGACCGGTTGTGCGGGAGGTCCGCAGGTAGGTGTTGAGGTGGCGGAGGTGTGTGGGAGGCGCGGCGTGGACCGCGGTGAGGATCTCGGGGGGTAGCGCGACCGGTGGTTCGAGCCGTTCGAGGGCCTCGTGTGCCTGGTTGCGGGCACGGGTGGCGATGGGGTCGGTGTCGAGGAAGTACGGCAGGCGCATTCCGTACTCGGCGGCCGTCTCGACCTCGTCGGACACGAACAGGTCGATGGACTCCTCGACCGTCATCGTTTCGATGGGGCCGCGCACCGGGGCGAAGGGAGCCAGGAGTTCGGGCAGGGGGCCTGGGTTCAGGATGGTGTCGGCCAGGTGGCGGGCGATGACGGGCGAGCTGTGGAATCCGTCGCGGTAGGTGCCGGTCGCCGCGTACAGGCCGTCGATTCCGGTCGGGCCCAGGAGCGGGAAGCGGTCCAGGGGGACGGGGCGGCCGGCGTAGTGCCAGCCCTGGACGGACGACATGCCGAGGCGGGTGTCGAACTGTTCGGTGGCGAAGCGCAGCAGGAACTGGGTGACGCCGAGGCGTGGGCCGGGGGGTGGGTCGAAACAGACGACGTTGGTCGCCCCGAGGTACTCCACGCCACCGCCCAGGGGCACCAGGTGCATGCCGCACGCACCGGAGCGGGTGGGGGTGCGGATCACCCGGTCGAAGCCGGGCCCCGTGTGGCGCAGGGTGCGCACGGCGCATCCCGTGCCGTGCAGCATCGGCGGGGTCCGGTCGGGGAGCAGCTGATCGAGGAGGGGACCGGAGGCTGTGCCTGCGGCCACGACCACGGCCCCCGCGGCGATCTCGGTGCCGTCGTCCAGGCGCATGCCGGTGCACCGGCCGTGGGCGGCCAGCAGGTGGGTGGTGCGACCGTCGGTGACGGTGACCCCCAGACGGCGGCCGGCGTCTTCCAGCGCCTGGAGGACGGCGCGGGCGTCGACGGCACCCTCGCGTTCCAGGTACAGGGCGCGGACAGGGCGTTCGTGGGGCACGGGCCGCAGGCCGGGGATGTCGGCGGCCTGGACTTCTTGGTGCGGTTCCGCGTGCTCCTTCAACGCCTCCTGGACCGCGTCGAAGTTCCGTACGGCGGTCGCGGTGGCCTGGGCGCCCAGCACCACGAACGTGCCCGGCGAGACCGCGGAGGGTCCCTTCCCGTCGCCGTCGCCGAGGGCGGCGAGCCAGTCGGGCCAGGCGTCCAGTGCCGTCCGTGCCATCGCGAACTTGGCGCGGGAGGCCGGATGGCGGTGCGTGGTGTCGGTGACCTCGGCGAAGCAGTTGAGCATCGCCCCGGCCGCGGTCGTCGCCCCGCCCGGCCGTGAGGCCGGGCCGACCACCACCACCCGGAGCCCTGGGGCGCGGCGTTTCAGTTCCACCGCGAGCGACAAGCCGAGGACACCATTGCCCGCCACCGCGACATCCGCCTTCATTCGCCGCACCACACCAGACCCTTCCCGTCGTCCGTGTCGCGGAAGCCTCCCCCGCAACGGCCCCGCTCACGCGGAGCGGACTCCCGATCAGCGATCGCGCGGCGCATGCCGCCGCCGTCTCGGGCGCCATCACGGGCGATGTGCACCGCCGTCCTGCCGGTCCGCCACTTCCCTGCCCGCCAGGAGCCCGTCCGTGCCTCGTATCGGCTACGGATCACCGTCGCCGCCCTGTGCTGCGCGAACATCTCAGACCCGCGCGCTGCCCACCGCCCTGAAGCCGCTGCGCTCCAGCCAGACCCAGCAGATCCTCAGCACCCGCATGCCCGCATGGGCATGGGCATGGGCATCCTGATCCTTTGCACCCGGCGCACCCTGCGCGACGCTCCTCGACGCCGACGTTTCCACCGTCTGCTTTCCGCGCTCGCACGGGACTGGATGCTCGGGTTGATCGTGCGGGCTGTCGGTCGTTCGGGATGCCGGTGGTCCCTGGCCTTGGCCTTGGTTGTGGTTGTGGTCGTGTTGCGTAGGGCCGTTTGCCGGCGGGGGGCTCGCCACCGTACTCACCATTCCGGCGGGGCACTCGCCATGAAACAGTCGTTTGGGTCGTCGCCCGCGTCGCTGTCAGGTGAAGTTGCTTGGGAGGAGGCCGCTGTCGGGCAGAACTGCCGCTCAGGGAGCCTGCTCCCCTCGCTGGTGGGGATGGTCCCGGTCTGCCCTGTCCGTGATTCTGGGACGGGGCTGACCGCCTGCCTCACTGCGGGAGTCGCCCGCCCCTGATCTTCGGCCTGGGGCTTCGTGCCCTGCCCTGATCGCGGCGGCCACAATGCATCGTGACGGGCGTCGGCCCGGACGTTCTCGCAGGGCGGGACTACGGCTCGTACACCACAGCGGTTCCATAGGCCACGAGATCGAATTCCGTGCTGACGGCATGGTGGCTCTGAGCCCGGATCAGCCGGACCCCCACCACCTCGTGGGCTCCACGCTCGTGCGCCACCCTGCTGAGAGTCGAGAACGCCTCGGCGACGCTCACGCTGTAGTCGCTCCACACGACGAATGTGTCACGGACCCGATCGGGTTGCCGAAAGGCCTCGACAGTGCTCAACGGCACAGGGAAGTTGCGCTCTCTCGACATGGGGCCAAGTCTCGCTCCCGTTTCCGGAAAGACCCTAGGATCGAACTGGCCACATCGCCGTGCGCTTCCCAGCCTTCGGGATTGCCGCCCACAACTCGGAGGCCGAAACAACACGCTGGTCATGGTTGCCATCGCGGCGGTGCCGGTCCGCGCAGCCGGTAGTGCGGCCCCGTCGAAAGGGACACTGGGGAGCAGGCTGCCGGAGAAGAACTGGAGATTTTGAAGCGCCTTCTGCGGTGCCTGCGGGTGGATCAGGGCCTCAGCGTGAGAGGCCTGGCTCGGCGCGCCAGGCTCGGGCCTATGACAACGAGCCAGGCGCTCAACGGGGGGGGTGTACTGAGCGAAGCCGCGCTCGTTTCCTCGGCGCACGGTAGCGCGCGGTTCTGTCGGTCGGGCCCGGTCCCTCACACGCGGGATGGTCTGTAGCGCTGCGGCCGGGATGATTCACCGTGATCGGAAGGCGGCTCGTGGGACGAGAGTGCGCGGAACGGCTGGTATTACTGGGGCATGCAGGAAGAGACCGCACGCTCCGCGATCGACACGTTCATCTCCGCGTTCAACGCCTCGGACGACAGCTATGTGACGGACCTGCTCTCCCAGGCCCTGACCTCGGACGTGGTCTTCTGGGGGCCGTTGGGCCGCAGCGAAGGAATCGAGGCGGTCGAGCGCTTCGTGCTCGACCTCCGGCGACACCCGGCGGGGACCGGAACGATGGTGCGCTGCTCAGCGGTGGACATGCCTGACGAGTGGGCCCGGTACCGGTGGGTCTTCACCACGCCTGATGGAGGCCCCCGGCTGGCGGGAACGGACGTCGTCCATCTGCGGCGGAGCCTCATCGACCAGGTCATCGTCTTCGCGGGGGAGATCGAGCCGTCCGCCCCCTGAGTTGTCCTTCTGACGCTGTCCTT
Organism: Streptomyces sp. NPDC007863; assembly: GCF_040633895.1. Lineage (NCBI taxonomy): Bacteria > Bacillati > Actinomycetota > Actinomycetes > Kitasatosporales > Streptomycetaceae > Streptomyces > Streptomyces sp. NPDC007863. Next base: position 1,574 of record NZ_JBEYEI010000024.1, on the reverse strand, counting down.
CTCCTGGCGCCTGCTTCCCGCCCGCGCGAGGGTGACCCCGGCGACGGCACCAGCACGGCGAGCGGCCTCGTGTGCGCGCCCCGCTCCCGCGGGGGATGGGCTCGGTCTACCGGCGTTCGTCTTCGGGTGTGGGTGGTGAAGTCGGGTTCTGGCGGTGGGGTGGTGGTTCTTCGGTCGCTTGAGTCGCTGCTGTCAGCGGCTGCGGTGAGTACGGGGACGGCCATCGTGGTTGCTCACCACCGTGCTCACCCGGTTGCGGGTGTCCCTTCGACGGCGGTCGGTCTCGGCACCTCGCTTCTTGAGCCGCTCCCCTCCGATCTCGGTGACCTTGTCGACCCAGGCGAACAGTCCACGGAACGGCACCCACTCCAGCACGTCCCCCTCTCGTTGTGTCGGGATCTGATGCTGCCCGGGTCTGATGGCCGGCGGAGCGAGGATGGACGACGTTCCTGCTCGTCTCGGCCGGCGGCCAGGCTGTCGGCGGCTACGGCCTGCCCGCCCAGGAGCACGACTGCCGCCCCGAATCTCGACCGCCTCGCCCGCGAGCTCACCCTGATCCGCAAGCGCCTGCGCGACGGGGCCGCACCACCAAGGGCGAGCAAGGCGGCTACGCGTACGGCGCACCTCGCTCCGGGCAGCAGACCGTCGACGGCATGCTCGTCGACCACGAAGACGAGAAGGAGATCGAGAACCTGATCTCGAAGTGGCACGACGGAGGAGGGCCTGGGCGTCCACGCCGTCTGCCGCCGGCTCAACGTGCGCGAGCTGCCGTCGAAGCGCGGCGGGAAGTGGCAGCCGACCACCGTCGCCCGGATCATCGACGGCGCCGCCCGCGAGACCACGAGTCCGTTCCACCTTCGGCAGGGCGCAGAAGAAGGAGGAGACCCGCCGCACCCGCGCGTCGAAGATCCTCGGTTCCACCGTCCAACCAGCCGCGCCCGGGGAGCACAGGTGACGGCCTATGAAACGTCCTGGGTGGGGGGGATCGGTTTACACCCGCGGCCGCCTGCGGTTCTCCGCCTGAGCCGGCAAGGCAAGCACCGCACGGTCCTCCCGCCATGCGCGCCAGCGCTCCGCCTCGTTGCGATCGACAAACCGTCCGCGTCCCTGATCGGTTGACGGGGCCGCAGGTCGCGCACGAGGTCGGAGTCCTCCCCGGTCAGCTCGGTTCCCTACGGATGCCCGTGCAGAACGGCGCGTACCGCTTCCTTGGCGGCCGTCTTCGACGGGTACGGGCGATACCGGATCCAGAACACGGCAACGATTGACTCCCGGTCGGTCGGATTGCACTCCTTCTCACGATGGCCTGGCATCTGGCATCTGGCATCTGGCTTCCGGCGAGCGCTGCGTCAGGCGACACCGGCAGCGCCGGGTGGCCGCACGGGGCGGCGGGCCTCCCGCCGGCACCCTGTCCGTGAATCGCGGGCCGTGGGTTCGGAGTGACGCGGCCAGCGCGCGGCCGCCGCAACCCCGAGCTGCCTAGGCGATGTCTTCAAACGATCTTGCCTGGTGGATCATGGTGAGGTGATACGTCGCCATGAACTGTCAGATGCCGAGTGGGAGTTCGTCCGGCC
>NZ_JBEYEI010000023.1:0-136951 GCF_040633895.1 Streptomyces sp. NPDC007863 | reverse complement strand
CCACCCCGAAGGGCTTCATCGTTCGACTTGCATGTGTTAAGCACGCCGCCAGCGTTCGTCCTGAGCCAGGATCAAACTCTCCGTGAATGTGTACCGGATATCCGGTTCGACACTCGCGTTGAGCGGGACGGTCAAGTCGGAATGTGACCGACCGTCCACAGCGTCCTCGCTGTGTTTTGTTTCAAAGGAACCTCGACCAACCGAAACCGGCTGGACGGGGTATCAACTAATCTGGCGTTGATTTTTGGCACGCTGTTGAGTTCTCAAGGTGCGGACGCTTCCTTCGTTCCTGTTTCCAGGCCCTCCGGGCGCTTCCTTCGTTTCCGACTCTATCAGATCCTTTCGGCGTCTGATTCCCAGTCAGCGGGATTGCCTTTCCGGCCGTTGGGCCGTTCCGACGAGTGAGACTTTAGCGGATTCCCCGCCCCCGACGCGAATCGGGGGTTTCGAATCCTCATTTCGCAAAAACGAACGGAAAGCAGAACGACGCGACGAATGACCGGTCGTAAGGCTCGCTGGTTCCTGCGGAATGACTGTCCGGGGCCGACCGGAGTCGGTACTCACGTCGGACAGCTCGGAGAACATTACGGATCGGGCGGACCAGTGTCAACCGCGCAGGTGGGGCGACACCTCCGGGTGATCACGGGCGGAGGCTGGACACGACCTCGGCGGTGGCGGCCACGCCGTTCTGGATGGTGGGGGCCATGCTCGTGCCGGCCAGGAAGAAGCCGAGCAGGGCGCAGACGACGGCGTGGGTGACCTTGAGGCCTCCGCTGCGCATGAAGATCACGGCCAGTACGAGGAGCAGCACCACGACGGAAACGGAAACGGCCATCGCTCTCACGTCCTTCTTCTGCCGCACCGGAATTGCGGCGTTCGGCGGACAGTGTGGCGGAATGGGCGATCCGTCCGGGGGAACGACGGGGCGGCCATTCGGGTGACAGGCGAAAGGATCATGCACGGGGGCGGGGCAGGCAGTCCTGCCACTCGACCGTCCGGTCGCACCAGCGGTTCAGGAGGACGCGGTCGTGGCCGACGGCGAGGAGGCCGGCGCCGGTCTGTTCGCGGTAGGTCTCGACGGCGGCGACGAGGGCGGCCGTGGTGGAGGCGTCGAGCATGGCGGTCATCTCGTCGCAGACCAGCCAGCGGGGGCGCAGGGTCAGCGCGCGGGCGAGGCAGGCGCGCTGGAGCTGGCCGTCGCTGACGGCGTGGGGGCGGCGGGTGAGGAGTTCGGGGGTGAGGCCGACGGCGGGGGCGAGCTCGGCGACGCGGTCGGCGGCCTCGGCCTTGCGGCCGGTGGCGCGCAGGGGTTCGGCGATGAGGTCGGCGAGGGTGAGCCGGGGGTCGGCGGCGGTGCGGGGCTGCTGGAAGACGACGCCGACGGCCGTGCGCTGCTCGCGGGGGGCGCGGTGGCGCCAGGCGGTGACCTCGGTGCCGTCGAGGACGAGGCGGCCGGCGTCGGGGCGGTGGAGGAGGGCGGCGACGCGGGCGAGGGTGGACTTGCCGCAGCCGCTGGGGCCGAGGAGGCCGACGGACTCGCCGGGGGCGACGGTGAGGGAGGCGTCGCGGAAGACCGGCCTGCGGGGCTCGTATCCGGCGGTGACGGAGTCGAGTTCAAGCACGGGGGCGCTCCGGGTGGTGGCAGGCCACGCCGGCGCCGAGGGCCGGGACGGTGGCGCAGAGGTCGGTGGCGCGCGGGCAGCGCGGGGCGAAGGCGCAGCCTTCGGGGAGGTCGGAGAGTTCCGGGGGCATGCCGGGGATGGGGGTGAAGGCGCGGTCGGGGAGGGCGTCGAGGAGGCCGCGGGCGTAGGGGTGGTCGGGGCCGGTGGTGCCGAAGAAGCGGTGGGCGGGGGCGAGCTCGACGATCCGGCCCGCGTACATGACGGCGACGCGGTCGGCGATGCGGGCGGCGGCGGTGAGGTCGTGGGTGATGAGGAGGAGGCCTCGGCCGTCGTCGGCGTGGCGGCGGAGTTCGTCGGCGGTGCGTTCGACGAGGTCGCGGTCGAGGCCGGTGGTGGGTTCGTCGGCGAGGAGGAGGGGGGCGTCGCCGATGAGGGCGAGGGCGGTGGCGGCGCGCTGGGCGAGGCCGCCGGAGAGCTCGTGGGGGTAGGAGTCGAGGTGGGTGGCGGGGAAGGCGGCTCGCTCGGCGGCGTCCTCGGCGGCTTTGCGGCGGCCGGAGCGCGGGGTGTCGGTGAGGGCCCGGACGGTCTCCTCCAGGTGCGCCCGTACGGTGCGGACCGGGGTGAGGTGGGCGGCGGGGCTCTGGGGGACGAGGCCGACGCGCCGGCCGCGTACGGAGCGGGCGAGGGTCTTCTCGTCGGCGGTGAGGAGGTCGGTGCCGGCGATCAGGGCCGTACCGCTGGTCTCGGCGTTGGCGGGGAGGAGGCCGAGGAGGGCGGAGGCGAGGACGGACTTGCCGCAGCCGGATTCGCCGACGAGGGCGAGGCACTCCCCCGGTGCCAGGTCGAAGTCGGCGTCGGTGACGGCGGCGACCGTGCGGCCGCCGCGCAGGCGGAAGCGGACGGTGAGGCCGCGGACGCTGAGGAGGGCGTCCTCGGCGCGTTCGGCGGTGACGGCGTCGAGGGCGCGCGCGACGCGGGCGTTCACAGCATGAGCTCCGATCGGCGGCGGGGGTTGAGGCGGTCGCGCCAGACGCCGGCGAGGCCGGCGATGGCGAGGGTGGGGACGATGAGGAAGAGGCCGGGGAAGAGGGTGGGCCACCAGTCGCCGGCGAGGAGGGAGGAGCGGGCGGACTGGACGAGGTTGCCGAGGCTGGCCTGGTGGCTGGGGAGGCCGAGTCCGAGGAAGGAGAGGGCGGACTCGTGCCACATGGCGTGCGGGACCATCAGGACGGCGGCGAGGCCGGCCTGCGGGAGGACCGCGGGGAGCAGGTGGCGGGTGGCGACGCGGCGGCGGGAGGCGCCGCCGGAGATGGCGGCCTCGATGTGGGGGCGGGTCCGCAGGGAGAGGACCTCGGAGCGGACGATGCGGGCGGTGGAGAGCCAGTGGGTGACCGCGACGGAGGCGATGACGGGCCAGACGCCGGGGCGGAAGAGGGCGACGACGAAGATGCCGAGGAGCAGGTGCGGCACGGAGGAGAAGGCGTCGACGAGGCGCATGAGGGTGCGGTCGGTCCAGCCGCCGAGGGCGCCGGCCGCGGCGCCGACGGCGGTGCCGAGGACGGTGGCGACGAGGGCGGCGACGAGGCCGACGAGGAGGGAGATCCGCAGGCCGTAGACGCAGCGGAGAAGGAGGTCGCGGCCGACGTCGTCGGTGCCGAAGGGGTGGTCCCAGGAGGGCGGGAGGAGCTTCTGGGAGAGGTCGACGGCCTGTTCGTCGAGATGGACGAGCGGGGGGACGAGGAGGACGGCGAGGGCGACGGCGCCGACGACGGTCGCGGAGGCCCAGAGGCGGAGGCGGTGGGTGCGGGGGTCAGCCATCGAAGCCCACCCTCGGGTCGGCGAGGCCGTACAGGAGGTCGGAGAGGAGGTTGCCGAGGAGGACGGCCGCGGTGGCGAGCACGGTGAGTGCGGCGAGCAGCGGGAAGTCGACGGCGGTGGCGGCCTGGACGGTGGCGGCGGCGATGCCGGGCCAGCTGAAGACGGTCTCCACGAGGAGGGCTCCGGTGATGATCTCGGGGACGCGGGAGCCGATGAGGGTGAGCATCGGGAGCATGCCGGAGCGCAGGGCGTGGCCGGTGAGGACGGTGCGTTCGGCGAGGCCGCGGGCGCGGGCGCCGCGGACGGGGTCCTCGTCGAGGGCGTCGCCTACGCCCTGGCGGACGTAGAGGAAGAACCAGGGCAGCTGGGTGACGCCGAGGACGAGGGCGGGGAGGACGAGGTGGCGGGCGACCTGGTCGGGGGTGACGGTGTCGCTGGCGGTGTCGGTGAGGCCGCCGGCGGGCAGGACGCCGAGTTCGAGGGAGAAGAACCAGATGGCGAGGAGGCCGAGCCAGAAGGCGGGGGCGGCTTCCAGGGTGTACGCGAGGGCGCTGACGGTCCGGTCGAGGAGGCCGCCGCGGCGGCGTCCGGCGAGGACGCCGAGGAGGGTGCCGAGCGCGATGGCCACGGCGAAGGCGGTGGCGGCGAGGAGGACGGACCAGCCGAGGCGTTCGGTGATGACGTCGGCGACGGGGCGGCGCATGACGGAGGAGTCGCCGAGGTCGCCGGTGACGGCCGAGGTGACCCATTCCCACCAGCGGGTGAGGAGGGGCTGGTCGACGCCGAGGTTGTGGCGGAGCTGGTCGAGGTTGTCCTGTGAGGCGGTGAGGCCGGCGGTGCCGGCGTAGGCCTTGACGGGGTCGAAGGGGGAGGCTTCGGCGACCGCGAAGACGGCGAGGGTGACGCCGAGGAGGACGGGGACGGCGGCGAGGGCGCGCCGTCCCGTCATGCGGGCCATGGCCCCCCAGGGGAGGCGGCGGCTCACTTCTCGGTGTCTCCGGTGTTCTTCTTGGGCTTCCAGCTCTCGATGTTCCACCAGGGGCCGGCGGCGAGGCCGTGGTCGTGCGGTTCGACCTGGGTGCCGAGGCCGTCCCAGGCGTCGTTCACGACGTAGAGGTGGTCGATGTGGGTGAGGAAGGTGTAGCCGGGGTTCTTGGCGAGTTCGCGCTGGACGGTGTCGTACGCGGCCTTCCGCCGGCCCTTGTCGTCGGTGCGGCGGCCGTCCTCCAGGGCGCGGTCGACCGTCTTGTTGTCGTACCAGGCCATGTTGTTGAAGCCGTCGCCGGCGAGGGTGGACTTGAGCAAGAGGTACTGGTCGAAGTCGGGGTCGCCGGGGGCGCCGCCGCCGGCGAGGACGGCGTCGGTCTTCATGCGGGGTTCGATGACCTCCCAGGTGCCGGCCTGGGTCTTGATCTCGATGCCGGCCTTGCGGGCGTCGGAGGCGTAGGCGAGGGCGTGGTCCTGGCGGAGCTTGTCGCCGGAGAGGTACCAGAGGGGGAAGGAGGCGCGGACGCCGTTCTTGGCGCGGACGCCGTCGGTGCCGGGCTTCCAGCCGGCCTCGTCGAGGATCTTCTGGGCGCCGGCGAGGTCGTGGCGGCGTTCGGTGCCCTGGGCGAACCAGGGGCTGTCGGTGGGGACGGGGCCGTAGGCGGGCTTGCCGGCGCCTTCGAGGATCTTGTCGACCATGGTCCGGCGGTCGACGGCGATGTCGAGGGCGCGGCGGACGGCGGTGTCGCCGGCGACGGGGTTGTGGGTGGGGAGGGTGACCGTGCGGTAGTCGTAGGTCTTGGCCGTGTAGGTCCGCTTGGCCTTGTCGTCGGCGAAGCCGGCGGCGAGGTTGGGCGGGAGGATGGCGCCGTCGAGGTCGCCGGCGCGCAGGCGGGTGGCGCGGACGTCGTCGTCCTTGATGATCGCCATGGTGAACTTCTTCACCGCGGGGGCGCCGTTCCAGTACGTGGGGTTGGCCTTGAAGGAGAGCTTCTCGCCCTTGGACCAGCCGGTGAGGACGTAGGGGCCGGTGCCTATGGGGTGGGTGGTGAAGGCGCCGGTGTTGACGTCCTGCTTGGCGGCGACGTGTTCGGGGGCGATCGCGTGGACGGTGCGCTCGGCGAAGGGCGCGTAGGGGTACTTGAGGCGGAAGACCACGGTGTCGTCGCCGACGGCCTCGACGCTGTCGAGGGCGTCGAGTTCGGTGCGGGAGGGGTTGTTGGTCTTCGGGTCGAGGATCGTCCGGTAGGTGAAGACGACGTCCTTGGCGGTGAAGGGCGCCCCGTCGCTGAAGGTGACGTCGTCGCGGAGGGTGTAGGTGTACGTGCGGCCGCCGTCGCTGATGTGCGGGAGCGCGCGGGCGAGGGCCGGCTTGAGCTTCATGTCGGCGTCGAAGGCGAGGAGGCCGTCGAAGATCTTGGAGTTGCCGTCCTTGCCGTAGCCGAGGAGGGGGCTGAGGGTGTCGGGCTCGTAGGCGATGCCGACGACGGCGGAGTCCTTGGGTCCTGCGGGGCCTGCGGTGTCTGCGCCGGGGTTCGTGCAGGCCGCGGTGGCCAGGGCGAGGGCCCCGGTGACGGTCGCGGCGGTCGCGCGGCGGACGGTTCGGGCGGCCATCGTGCCCACACCCCTTTTTGAAGATCAACTGTTATTGCGAGCAATTCGCAATTAAACCTCATGGGTGCCACGGGACCCCTGGTGGGGTAGGCCGCCCCGGACATCGACGACACCGGGAGCAGACGATGAGCGACGGGCATGGGGACGGGGCGGCGGATCGCGGCGGGGCGGAGGGCGTCCTCGGGGCGGCCGAGCTGTTCGACGGGGTGGGGCTCGACTACGAACGGACGTTCGGGCGGCTGCCCGCGCAGCTCGCGGCGGTCGAGTGGCTGGCCGGGCGGCTCCCCGCCGGATCCCGGGTCCTCGACGTCGGCAGCGGTACGGGACGGCCGGTCGCCGCGCTGCTCGCCGGAGCGGGGCACCGGGTGACCGGGATCGACGTCTCGCGGACGATGGTCGGGCTGGCGCGGGAGCAGGTGCCGGGGGCGCGGTTCGAGCAGGCCGACGTCCGGGACCACACGCCTCCTCAGGAGGGGTACGACGCCGTGTGCGCCTTCTTCCCGCTGCTGATGATGGACCGGAAGGACCAGGTCCTGGCGGTGCGCCGGATGGCCTCGTGGCTGGTGCCGGGCGGGCTGCTGGTGTCGGCGACGGTCCCGGCGGACGTCGAGGGCCTGGAGATCACCTGGATGGGGCGGCGGGCGCGGGTCTCCAGCTTCTCGGCCGAGGCGTACCTGGCACTGCTGCGCGAGGAGTGCGGTCTGGAGGTGCTCCACCACGAGCTGTCGGTCTTCACGCCCGAGGTGCCGGGCGGCGAGCCCGAGGAGCACCTGTTCTGTTACGCGCGCCGCGGGGCGGGCGCGGTCGGGTGAGGCGCGGCGGCCGGGGGCCCTGGGGTCCCCGGCCGCGCGCGGCGGCGGGTCAGGCCGGGGCGGGGAGGTCCGCCAGGTCGGCGATCGCGTCCTGGTGGTGGCCGGCGGAGCCGAGGGCGAGCTGGTCGGCCTTGGCGCGCTTGAGCGCCAGGTGGGCCGGGTGCTCCCAGGTCATGCCGATGCCGCCGTGCAGCTGGACGCACTCCTCGGCGGCGCGGACGGCGACGCCGGAGCAGTACGCCTGGGCCACGGCCACCGTCAGTTCGGTGTCGGGGGCGCCGGTGGCGAGGGCGTCGGCGGCGGCGCGGGCCGCCGCCCGGGCGCCGACGAGGTCCAGCCAGAGGTGGGCCATGCGGTGCTTGAGCGCTTGGAAGGAGCCGATCGGCCGGTTGAACTGGTACCGCTCCTTGGTGTGGCGGACGGTCTCCTCCAGGCACCACTCGGCGAGGCCCAGCTGTTCGGAGGCGAGAAGGCCGGCGCCGGCGAGGAGTCCCCGGCGGACGGCGGCGCGCCCGGCCCCGCTCTCCGCGAGGCGCACGCCCCCGGAGTCGCGGGTGTCGACGACGGCGAGCGGCCGGGTCAGGTCGAGCGAGGACTGGGGGGTGACCACGGCGTCCGTCGCCTCGACGGCGTACAGGCCGTCGGGGCGCGGGACGAGGAGGACGTCGGCCGCGAGGGCGTCCGCGACGGCGGGCACGCGGCGTTCGGGGGCGATCGTCTTCCGCGGCGCGGTGGAGAACGGCAGCGCGAGGACGGCGACGCGTTCGCCGCTCGCCAGTGCGGCGAGCAGCTCGGCCGCCGGGCCGCTGTCGGCGGCGAGGGCGAGCAGCGTCTCGGTCGCCACCACCGAGCCGGTGAGGTACGGGGCCGGGGTGACGGCCCGGCCGAGCTCCTCCAGGACGACGGCGGCCTCGCGGTGGCTCGCGCCCTGGCCGCCGAGCTTCTCGGGCACGAGGAGTCCGGCGGCGCCGATGCCGCCGGCGAGGGCCTCCCACAGGCCGGGGAGGTACGGGCTCGGCTCCTCGACGCGGTCGAGGACGGTCCGGGTGTCCGCCCGGTCGGCGAGCAGGGAGCGGACGGCGGCCCGCAGGTCGTCCTCGGTGTCGGAGTAGAGGAGATCCGGCTGTCGGGTCATCGGGCGAGGTCCTTCCAGGGGACGTCCTTGTCGTTGCGGGGCTCTGGCGGCAGGCCGAGGACGCGTTCGGCGACGATGTTGAGGAGCACCTCGGTCGTTCCGCCCTCGATCGAGTTGCCTTTGGAGCGGAGGTAGCGGTAGCCCGCGTCGCGGCCGGTGAAGTCGACCAGGTCGGGCCGGACCATCGTCCAGTCCCCGTACAGCAGCCCCTCGTCGGCGAGGAGTTCGACCTCCAGGCCGCTGATGGCCTGGTTGAGGCGGGCGAAGCCGAGCTTCATGGCGCTGCCCTCGGGGCCGGGCTGGCCGGCGACGAGCTGCTGGCGCAGCCGCTCGCCGGTGAGGCGGGCGACCTCGGCGTCGACCCAGAGGTCGAGGAGCCGGCGGTGGAGGGCGTGGGTGCGCAGGTCGGGGCGGTCGCGCCAGACGGCGGCGGCCTTGCCGATCATGCCGCCCTCGCGGGGGATGCGGGCGCCGCCGATGGAGACCCGTTCGTTCATGAGGGTGGTCTGGGCGACCCGCCAGCCGTCGCCGGCCTCGCCGAGGCGGTGGGCGTCGGGGATGCGGACGCCGGTGAGGAAGACCTCGTTGAACTCGGCCTCGCCGGTGATCTGGCGCAGCGGCCTGACCTCGACGCCGGGGTCGGTCATGTCGCAGACGAAGTAGGTGATGCCGCGGTGCTTGGGGAGGTCGGGGTCGGTGCGGGCGATGAGGATGGCCCAGCGGGCGGTGTGGGCGCTGGAGGTCCACACCTTCTGGCCGTCGACCACCCAGTCCTCGCCGTCGCGGACGGCGCGGGTGCCGAGGGCGGCGAGGTCGGAGCCGGCGCCGGGCTCGCTGAAGAGCTGGCACCAGACCTCCTCGCCGGTCCACAGGGGCCTGAGGAAGCGGGACTTGACCTCGTCGGAGCCGTACGCGAGGAGGGTGGGGGCGGCCATGCCGAGGCCGATTCCGATGCGGCGGGGGTCGTTGTCGGGGGCGCCTGCGGCGGCGAGTCCGGCGTCGACGACGGCCTGGAGGGAGCGGGGGGCGTCGAGTCCGCCGAGGCCGACGGGGTAGTGGACCCAGGCGAGGCCGGCGTCGAAGCGGGCCCGGAGGAAGTCGAGCCGGTCGGTTTCGGCGGGCGGGTGCTCGGCGAGCAACGCCTCGGTGCGCGCCTTGAGTTCGGCGGCGTCGGTCATGCGCGGGCTCCTTCCGGGAGGACGACCAGGCGGCCGGTGGTGGTGCCGTCGGCGACGCGCTGGACGGCGTCGGCGGCATCGGCGAAGGGGACGCGCTCGGCGACGAGAGGGGTGACGGTCCCCTTGGCGGCGAGGGCGGTGAGGGTGTCGTGGCACTGGAGCACGGCGGCCGGGTCGAGGCGGGCGTAGAGGCCCCAGTGGAGGCCCAGGATCGAGTAGTTCTTCACCAGGGCGTGGTTGAGGGCGGGGGCGGGGATGGTGCCGCTCGCGAAGCCGACGACGACGATCCGGCCCTCGAAGGCGACGCATTTGGCGGACTGCTGGTAGGCGTCGCCGCCGACGGGGTCGTAGATCACGTCGGCGCCGCGGCCGCCGGTGGCGGCCTTGACGGCGGCGACGACGTCCTCGGCGCGGCGGTCGATCACGACGTCGCAGCCGAGGGCGCGGGCGACGGCGGCCTTGGCGGGGCCGCCGACCACGCCGATGACGGTGGCGCCGGCGGCCTTGCCGAGCTGGACGGCGGCGCTGCCGACACCGCCGGCCGCGGCGTGCACGAGGAGGGTCTCGCCCGCCTGGAGGGCGGCGCGGCGGTGGAGGCCGAACCAGCCGGTCTGGTAGCCGATGTGGAGGGCGGCGGCCTCGGCGTCGTCGAGGGCGTCGGGGGCCGGGAGGAGGGTGGCCGCGTCCGCGAGGGCGTGGTCGGCGAAGCCGCCGTGCGGGAGCGCGGCGGTGGCGATGACCCGGCGCCCGTCCCGGGTCTCGCCGCAGAGCTCGACGCCGGGGGTGAAGGGCAGCGGCGGGCGGACCTGGTAGTGGCCGCGGCAGAGGAGCGCGTCGGGGAAGTTGACGTTGGCGGCGCGGACCTTGAGGAGGACCTGGCCGGGGCCGGGCTCGGGGACGTCCACCTCCTCGCGGCGCATCACCGCGCCGGGTTCGCCGTTCTCGTGCACTCGCCATGCCTGCATCCGTCGAGCCTCCGTCCGTACCGAGCGGTCGGCTGCATACTAAGCGGTCGCTTGCCTCCAGTGGAACAGCTCAGCCGGACTTCTTGGGCCGCGCCCTCACGTGCATCCGCTCGCCCTGCGGCCCGTACAGGCTGAGGAACTCCACCGGCCCGTCGGCGGTCGGGCCGAACCAGTGCGGCACCCGGGTGTCGAACTCGGCGGCCTCGCCCGCGGTCAGCACCACGTCGTGCTCCCCCAGGACGAGCCGGAGCCGCCCGGAGAGCACGTACAGCCACTCGTACCCCTCGTGGACCCGCGGGTCCGGCTGCTCCGAGGCCTTCTCCTGGACCACCTTGTACGCCTGGAGGCCCCCGGGCTGGCGGGTGAGCGGGTACATGGTGCGGCCGTGCCGGACGATCGGGCGGGCCCGCACCCGGGGATCGCCCACCGGCGGGGCGCCGACCAGCTCGTCGAGCGGGACCTGGTGGGCGCGGGCGAGCGGCAGGAGCAGTTCGAGGCTGGGCTTGCGCTGCCCGGACTCCAGGCGGGAGAGGGTCGAGACGGAGATCCCGGTGGCGGCGGAGAGCTCGGCCAGGGTCACCCCCCGGTCGCGGCGGACCCGGCGCAGCCGGGGGCCGACCTCGGTGAGCACGGCGTCGATGCGGTCGTCTTCGGTCATGCGTCCAGTGTTGCAGGAACGGCAAGTTTCCTTGCCGTGATCACGGCTTCCGGGTCACGCTCGCGGCATGAACGCACTCATGGATGACACCCGCTACGAGGTCGTGGTGGTCGGCGGCGGGGCCGCCGGGCTGAGCGCCGCGCTGATCCTCGGCCGGTCGCGGCGCCGCACCCTGGTCGTCGACGCGGGCGAGCCGCGCAACGCGCCCAGCGCCCACCTGCAGGGCTATCTGTCCCGGGACGGGATGGACCCCGCCGAGTTCCTCGCGGCCGGCCGCGAGGAACTGCGCGCGTACGGGGTCGAGGTCCGGCCCGGGGAGGTGACGGGCGCGGTCCGGGACGGTGACGGATTCGCCCTGACGCTCGCCGACGGCACCGCGCTGTCGGCCCGGCGGCTGGTCGTGGCGACCGGCCTCGTCGACGAGCTGCCGGAGATCGAGGGCCTGGCCGGGCGGTGGGGCCGGGACGTGCTGCACTGCCCGTACTGCCACGGCTGGGAGGTCCGCGACCGGCCCTTCGGGGTCATCGCGCACCCGGCCGTGCCGGCCCACCAGGCGCTGATGGTCTCGCACTGGTCCCCCGACGTCACCCTCTTCCTGAACGGCGCCGCACTCGCGGAGCAGGACGCCCGACTGCTCGCGGCGGCCGGCGTCAGGACCGTGGAGGGCACGGTCGAGGGGCTCGCGGTGGCGGACGACCGGCTGACCGGGGTCCGGCTCGCCGACGGCCGGACCGTCGGCTGCGAGGTCGTCTTCGCGGCGGCGACACGGCTCGTCGCCCGCGACGGGGTGCTGCGGCAGCTCGGCGCGGAGCCCTACGAGACGCCCTTCGGTTCCTTCGTGAAGGTGGACGAGACCGGCCGGACGAGCGTGCCGGGCGTGTGGGCGGCGGGGAACGTGACGGGCCCGGCCGAGCAGGTCGTCAACGCGGCGAGCCTCGGCTACCGGGCCGGCACGGTGATCAACGGGGAGCTGCTGATGGACGACCTGGCGGCGAAGGCGGACCGACGCGACGGGCACGACGGGCACGACGGCTGAGCGGTGCCGGGTCGTGCCCCGTCGTCCGGGCCGGAGCGGGGAGCCCGGCCCGGACGGTGCGCCGGTCGGATGAACCGGACCGGCAGCGGTCGCGTCGCTCCGGCGAGGAGTTCAGGATCGGCCTTGGTGGCCGGAAACCGGCCCGGAGGCAGGACGACGGAAGGACGGCACCACCCCATGCTCGACACCCGGTACACCCACGGCTCCCCCTGCTGGATCGACCTCGGCAGCCCGGACACCACCGCCGCCGCCGAGTTCTACGCCCGCGTGCTCGGCTGGGAGTACCGCTCGGCGGGCCCGGACGGCGGCGGGTACGGCTTCTTCCAGCAGGACGGGGCCACGGTCGCCGCCCTCGGACCGCTCACCGAGGAGGGGGCCCGCAGCGCCTGGACCGTGTACTTCCAGTCCTCGGACGCGGACACGACGCAGATGGTGGCGGCCGCCGAGGGCGGCAGGGTCCGCGTCCGCGCCATGGACGTGATGGACGCCGGGCGGATGGCCGCCCTCACCGACCCCGCCGGGGCCGAGTTCGCCGTCTGGCAGCCGGGCTCGGTGAAGGGCCTGGACCGCACCTCGTCCACCAACACGCTGGTGTGGGTGGAGCTCCACACGCCCGACCCGGAGGCCGCGCTCGCCTTCTACCGCTCGCTCTTCGAGTGGCGGTGGGCGGAGATGGCCGCGCCCGGCATGACGTACCGGGTGATCTCCACCGCCGACGGCGACCAGCAGGACGCCTCCTTCGGCGGCACCGCCGAACTCCAGGACTCCGGCGAACGCACCCGCTGGATCCCCTACTTCGCGGTCGAGGACGCCGACGCGACCGCGGACGCGGTGACCGTCTCGGGCGGCACGGTGCTGCTCCCGCCCGCCGACATCCCCGACGTCGGCCGCCTCGCCTGGTTCACCGACCCCTCCGGCGCCGAGTTCGCCGTCCTGAAGCCGGCGCCGATGGGCTGACCGGCGGCCCCTGGCTCGGCAGGACGCCCCTAGCGGGGGAAGACCTCGAAGGTGACCGCCGGGCGGCCGCCGAAGCGGGCGGCGTCCCGGGAGGTGGCCTCCGCCATGAACTCCCGGACGTACTCCTCCGGTTCCTGGTCCGTCAGCGCCTCGATGTAGGCGCGGTGGCAGAGCAGGGACTCTACGGCGCGTTCCAGGCCGGGGCCCGCGTCGACGGCGTGGGTCGGAGTGCTGGAGGCGGCGACGGCGACGTGCCGGACGCCGTCCCAGGGCTCCAGGCCCGTCTCGGGGAAGATCCAGCGGTTGCCCGCGTCCGACGCCGCGTCGAGGGTGGCGCGGCCCACGGCCACGTGGTCGGGGGTGTTCCGGGGCGCGCCGGGACCGTCGCCCCAGGTGTCCCGGTGATTGAGCGTCACGACGAGGTCGGGACGGTGGCGGCGGATCGCGGCGGCGATGTCGCGGCGCAGCGCCGTGCCGTACTCGATGACGCCGTCGCGGTGGTCGAGGAACTCGACGGTCTCCACGCCGACGACGGCCGCGCTCGCCCGCTGCTCGCGTTCGCGCAGCGGGCCGCAGGCGTCCGGGGCGAGCGTGTCGATGCCGGCCTCGCCCCGGCTGACCAGCAGGTAGACGACCTCCTTGCCGGCGTCCGTCCAGCTCGCCACGGCCGCCGCGCAGCCGTACTCCAGGTCGTCGGGGTGGGCGACGACGGCGAGGGCGCGCGCCCAGTCGCCCGGCAGTTCCGGCAGCTGCGGCAGGCCGGTGGCTTCGGTGTCGATCATGCCCGCAGGATACGGGCCGCGTCGGCCGCGGTCGGGCGGAACGCTCCGGCGAGGATGACGGAGCGGGAGACGTGGCGGGGGCGGTCGGGGTTGAGCCCGCGGCGGGCCGCGAGGGCGACGGCGAGCCGCTGGGCGCGGACGAGGGCGGCGACCGGGTCGACGGCGTCGGCGGTGAACAGGGCGCCGGTGGACTCGACTTCCTCGCGCAGCCCGGCCGGGACGGGGCCGAGGCACCAGACGAGGCTGGTCCGGTCGCTGATGCTGATCGGGCCGTGCCGGTACTCCATCGCCGGGTACGACTCCGTCCAGACGCGGGCGACCTCGCGGAGCTTGAGCGCCGCCTCGTCGGCGAGGCCGACGGTCCAGCCGGCGCCGAGGAAGGTGAACTGGACGCGTCGCAGCCAGTGTTCGGGCAGCGGCTCGTAGAGGGCGAGCTCGGCGTCGACGATCGAGGGGGCGAGGTCCACCCCGAGCCCGGCGCGCAGGAATTGGAGGGCCGTGGTCGCGAACCGGGTCTGGACGACGGAGCGTTCGTCGGCGAAGGAGAGGTCGACCACGTGGTCGGCGAGGCGGGCGGCGGGGCTGTCCGGGACGCCGGTGAGGACGAGGGTCGGCAGCCGGCCCGCCGCACCGCCGAGGAGGTCGACGACCTCGGTGGTCGTACCGGAGCGGGTGAGGGCCACGATCCGGTCGTAGCCCCGGCCGAGCGGGGTCCGCTCGGAGGCGGGGAAGGCGTCGGTCTCGCCCGCGCCGAGGGACTCCCGCAGGGCCGCGTAGGCGCGGGCGATCAGGTACGAGGTGCCGCAGCCGACGACGGCGATCCGCTCGCCGGACCGGGGCAGCCGGTCGGCGGGCGGGCCCGCGAGGGCGGCGGCGCGGCGCCAGGAGTCGGGCTGGCCGGCGATCTCGGCGGTGACGTGTGCGCTCATGCACCGAGTTGTAGCGGCCCGTGACGGGCCGGGACCATGTGCGATCGGGTCCGGCTCTTGGACTTTCGCGCACGCCGTACCCGTCCGGGTACGGGTACACGCACCTGGACGGTCACGGCGTCAGAGTTCGTCGCGGGAGAGGGCGAGGAGGCGGTCGAGGACGCGCGGGCCGCCGGCGCGGACGCCGTCGTGCTCGAACTCGTCGGTCACCCAGGTGCGCAGCCCCCGGATCGACCGGGCGGTCTCCAGGGAGTGGGCGGTGTCGACGTACATGTCGTCGTGGTAGACGGCGGCGGCCACCGGCACCCGGTTGGCGGCGAGCCGCTCGGGGTCGTACAGCGGCGTCCAGTCGTCCCGGCGGGCGAGGAGCTCGGCGGTCTCGCGCAGCGGGCGGAGCGCCGGGTCGGTGGTGAAGTGCCAGGGGTGGACGGTCTCGCCGGTGAGCAGGACGGGCGCGCCGGAGGCGAGGGCGCCGGCGGCGTCGAACTCGGGGAAGTCGGCGCGGACCCGCTCGGCGGCCCAGGCGGTGGGGCCCTGGCCCTGGGCGTAGATGGCCTCGTGGAGGACGGCGTAGAGCGGGTGGCCGGCGTACGAGAGGTGGGCCTGGACCTGTTCCAGGAAGGCGTCGGCGAGGGCGGGCCCGGTGGGGGTCGGCACGAAGGCGCCCTCCAGGAGGTGGTGGAGCTGGTGGGTGCCCTCGCCGGAGCCGAGGAGGATGCCGAGGGACTGGAAGGCCTCGACGGTGAGGAGCCCGCCGCCGGGGAGGGTGACCTCGTGGTCCAGGAGGTGGGCGGCGACGGCGCGGACGCGCTCGGCGTCGCGCGGGTAGCGCGCGAAGTGCGCCTCGTTCTTGCGGCGGACGCGCGGGTAGGCGGCGGCGTAGACCTCGTCGGCGGTGGCGTCGAGGGACGGCAGGCCGCCGGTGATCAGGACCCGCTCCAGGCCCTCGGGGGCGGTGGAGAGGTAGTGGACGGCGCAGAAGCCGCCGAAGCTCTGGCCGAGGACCGTCCAGGGGGCGCCGCCGGTGAGGCGGCGGCGGATCAGCTCGCAGTCCCGGACGATCGAGTCGGCGCGGAAGTGCGCGAGGTAGCGGGCCTGGGCGGCGGCGTCGCCGCGCAGCGGGAGGGTCTGGCGGTTGGCGGGTGTGGAGCGGCCGGTGCCGCGCTGGTCGAGCAGGAGGACCCGGTAGTCGCGGACGGCCCGGCCGAGCCACGCCTGCCGGCCGATGAAGCGGCGGGCGCCGAACCCGGGGCCGCCCTCCAGGTAGACCAGCCAGGGGAGCCGCTCGCGGTCCCGGTCGCCGAGTCCCGAGGCGACGAGCTCGCGGGCGTACACCTCGATCTGCTCGCCGTCGGGGCGGGCGTGGTCGAGGGGGACGGGGAAGTGGTGGTCGGTGACGACGACGCCGGGCTGACGGTAGGTGGTCAACGGTGCTCCTGGGGTGTTCCTGCTCCGTACGCACCCCAGTGGATCACGGACCGGCGCGGCGGGCCTCAGGAGGTCTGCATCACCGCGATGACGTTTCCGGCCGGGTCGGTGAACCAGGCGATGGCCACCGGGCCGCCGTCGCCCGTGCCCCGGACGACGCCCTTCCCGTCGGCGTCGAACTCCGGGTAGCGCTCGAAGGTGGCGCCCCGGGAGACCAGGTCGTCGACGGCCCGGTCGATGTCGTCGACCTCGAAGTTGAGGACGGTGAAGGAGGCCGGGGTGTGGTTCTCCTTGGGGTAGACGAAGACCCGGGCCCCGCCCGGCAGGGTCAGGAACAGCATCCGCATGTCCCCGGTCCCGCTCTCCTCCACGGTCAGGCCGAGCCGGTCCCCGTAGAAGCCGCGGGCGGCGTCCAGGTCGTCCACCGAGAAGCTGCTGTACGCCGTCGTCTCGCCGAACATGGTGCTCCCTTCCGGGGCCCCGGGTGACGGGGCTCCCACCCTTCCAGGATCCGCCTGTTCGGCGAGGGGCGCGCGGGGCCGCCCGGGCCTTCCGCGCGCCCGGGGCGCTCAGGGCGCTCAGGGCGCGATCGGCAGCTGACGCTTGTGCTCGGTGAGCTCGTAGCGGCGGACGATCGAGGCGTAGGCGGCCTCGGCGACCGGCTTGCCCTCCAGGAAGTCGTCGATGTCGTCGTACGTGACGCCCAGGGCGTCCTCGTCGGGCTTGCCCGGGTCCAGGGTCTCCAGGTCGGCGGTCGGGACCTTCCAGACCAGGGAGGCGGGGGCTCCGAGCTCGGCGGCGACGGCGCGGACCCGGCGCTTGGTGAGGCCGGTGAGCGGGACGAGGTCGGCGGCGCCGTCGCCGAACTTGGTGAAGAAGCCGGAGACGGCCTCGGCGGCGTGGTCGGTGCCGACGACCAGGCCGTCCTGGGCGCCGGCGACCGCGTACTGGGCGATCATGCGCTGGCGGGCCTTGATGTTGCCGTGCACGAAGTCCTCGTGGTGGGCGTCGCGGAAGGTGACGCCGGCGGTCCGGGCGGCGTCGAGGGCGGCGTCGCTGGCCGCCTTGACGTCGACGGTGAGGACCTGGTCGGCGCGGATGAAGTCGAGGGCGGTCTGGGCGTCCTTCTCGTCGGCCTGGACGCCGTACGGCAGGCGCATGGCGTAGAAGGTCGCCTCGTGGCCGGCGGCGCGGGCGCGCTCGACGGCGAGCTGGCAGAGCCGGCCGGCGGTGGTGGAGTCCACGCCGCCGCTGATGCCGAGGACGAGGGAGCGCAGTCCGGTGGTGGTGAGGCGCTCGGCGAGGAAGGCCACCCGGCGCTCGATCTCGGCGAGCGGGTCGAAGGCCTCGGGGACCTGGAGCTCCCGGGCGATCTGCTGCTGGCGGGCGATGGGCGCCGGGTCGGTCACGGAGGGCTCCTCGTCGGAAGGGTGCGGGCGACGGTTCCGACTTTACGGGGTGCGGAGCGGGGGCCCGGTCAGGGGCCCGGGGCGCAGAGCACCTCGACGCGCTGGACGAGGTTGTTGGCGAAGCCGCCGCGGTTCCAGGGGGCGGCGAGGGGCTGGACGCGGCCGGTGGCGTCGGTGGCGCGGACGGTGAGGTGACGCAGGCCCGGGGTGGCGTTCCAGGTGGTGTGCCAGGCCGCCCAGGCCCAGGGGTGGGCGGGGTCGTGGTCGACCTCGGCGTCGATCCAGGCGGCGCCGCCGTCCTCGCTGACCTGGACGCGCGTGACGGGGCCGTGGCCGGACCAGGCGCGGCCGGCGAGGGCGACGGGCCCGGGGCGGACGACGCGAGTGCGGGAGAGGAAGTCGGGGAAGCCGGGCGGGGCCATGAGGGCGCGGGGGGCGATGAGGGTGACGGGTTCGCCCGGCTCGTCGGGCTCCTGGCGCAGGCGGTAGGCGGCGCTCTGCTGGAAGCCGGTGTAGGGGGTGGCGGTGAGGGTGATGTCGCGCAGCCACTTCACGTGGGCCATGCCGTACCAGCCGGGGACGACGAGCCGGAGCGGGCTGCCGTGCTGGGGCGGCAGCGGGGCGCCGTTCATGGCGTAGGCGACGAGGACGTCCCGGGCGGGGTCGGCGGCGGTGGCGAGCGGCAGGGAGCGGCGGTAGTCCTGCTCGACGCCCCGTTCGACGCCGTGGTCGGCGCCGGTGAAGACGGCCTCGACGGCGTCCTCGGCGGGGCCGGCCTCGGCGAGGAGGGCGGCGAGGGGGACGCCGGTCCATTCGGCGGTGCCGACGGCCTCGACGAGCCAGGGCTGGCTGACGGGCCGGGGGCTGAGCCGGGCGCGGCCGTTCCCGGCGCACTCCAGGGTGACGCGGCGGGTGGTGGCGGGGCGGGCGCGGAGGGCGTCGAGGTCCAGGTCGAGCGGGCGGAGCACCCGGCCGCCGACGGTGAGCCGCCAGCCGTCGGGGGCGGTGTCGGGGATGTCGTAGTGGACGAGGACGTAGTGGAGGCCGGGCGGGGTGACGTCGTACCGGAGGGCTTCCAGCGGGAGTCCGTGGTTGCGGGTGGCGAGGGCCAGCTCCTGCGGGGTGAGGCCCTCGTCCGGTCCGGCGACGCGTGCCGGACCGCTGACGGCACCGAGGGCGCCCGGCGTTCGGTCCATGGACTCATGGTGCGCCGCGCGGGACGGGTCCGCCCGGCGGGGCGGTCAGGCGGTGCCGAGGGCGCGGTCGAGCCCGGCCTGGGGGAGGTCGGTGAGGGCGCGGAGGAAGATCTCCTCGTAGGCGGGTTCGCCGAGGGCGGCGCGGACGCCCGCCGTGTAGTGGGCGTGGAGGGCGCGCAGACCGGGCAGGCCGCGGCGGGGCTGGCCGGTGGCCCGCCAGTGGGCCTCGCCGGTGCCGGAGACGTCGGCGGCGCGTTCGCCGTCGCCGGCGGCGGCGTGGGCGGTGGCGAGGACGTCGAGGCCGAGGGCGACGCCGAGGCCGGCGCCGAGGGCGCGGGTGCCGGCGAGCATGGCGCGGGCGTGGTCGGCGGCGGTGGCCGGGTCGCCTTCGAGGAGGCCGGCGAGGGCGAGCTGGTACTCCAGGGCGGTGCGGGTCCAGTGCTCGTCGAGGGTGTCGCAGAGGGCGCGCAGGGCGAGGGCGTCGGCGCGGGCCTCGGCGAGGCGGCCGAGGCCGGTGAGGGCGAAGACGCGGACGAGCCGGCAGCGGAGGGTGGCGGCGGAGCCGGCCGTGCTGCCGCGCGCCGAGGCGAGGACGTGGTCGACGACGACGAGGGCGGCGTGGGCGCGGCCGGTGGTGAGGGCGAGGAGGCCGGCGAGGGCCGCGGCGTCGAGGGTGAGCTCGCCGGGGCCGGGCGCCTCCGAGGGCGCCCAGGGGCGTTCCGGCGGGTGTTCGGTGTGGCGGGCTTCGCGGGCGCAGCGTTCGCTCGCCTCCTGGGCGGGGCCGAGGTCGCCCTGGAGGACGAGGGTGATGCCGAGGGCCCACAGGGCGCGGGTGCGGGCGCGGCCGCGGGCCTCGCTGCCGTGGAGGGCCCGTTCGAGTCCGGCGCGGGCCTCGCGGAGGCGGCCGCGGCAGGACCAGACGAAGGCGACGGAGCCGATGAGGTCGAGGGCGGCGTCGGGGTCGGTGCGCAGGAGGTGGTCGAGGGCGGTGCGCAGGTCGGTGTGGTGGGTGTCGACGGCGTGGTGCCAGTGGAGCTGGCGGGGGCCGTGCCAGGCGGTGCGGCCCTGGGCGGCGAGGGCGCCGAAGTGGGCGGCGTGCCGGTCGGCGACGGTGCCGGTCTCGCCGAGGCGGTCGAGCCAGCCGGCGCCGTACTCGCGGATGGTGTCGAGGAGGCGGTGGCGGCCCGCGCTGTCGGCGGGGCGGACGACGGAGGCGCGGACGAGGCCCGCGAGGGCGGTGGGGAGGGTGTCGGGGGTGAGGGGGCCGCCGGTGCAGACGGCGGTGGCGGTGGCGAGGTCGAAGGGGCCGCGGAAGACGGAGAGGCGGGCCCAGAGGAGCCGTTCGAGGGGGTCGGCGAGCTCGTGGCTCCAGCCGATGGCGGCGCGCAGGGTGCGGTGGCGGGCGGGCCAGACGCGACCGGGGTGGGCGAGGAGGTCGAAGCGGGCCTCGGGGGGTGCGGTGAGGCGGCTGCCGAGCTGGTCGCGGACGGCTTCGGCGCCCTGGAGCCGGATCTGGGCGGCGGCGAGCTCCAGGGCGAGGGGTATCCCTTCGAGGCGGAGGCAGATCTCGGCGGCGGGTCCGGCGGGGAGCTCTTCGCCGGTGGCGGTGCGCAGGAGGGCGAGGGCGTCGTCGCCGGCGGGCGGCAGCGGGTCGAGGAGGACGGTGTGTTCGCCGGGGACGCCGAGGGGGCGGCGGGAGGTGGCGAGGACGGTGAGGCCGGGGGCGGCGTCGAGGAGTTCGGCGACGAGCCGGCCGCAGGCGTCGGCGAGGTGGTCGCAGCAGTCGAGGACGAGGAGGAGGCGGGATTCGGCGAGCCGGCGGCGCAGGGCACCGGTGTCGGTGCCGGGGGTGTGGTCGGCGAGGTCGACGGAGTCGGAGACGAGGGCGACGAGGAGGCGTTCGCCGTCGAGCTGTCCGAGGTCGGTCCACCAGGCGCCGTCGGGGTGGCGGTGGCGCGCGCGGTGGGCGGCGCGCAGCGCGAGCCGGGTCTTGCCGACGCCGCCGACGCCGGTCACGGTGACGAGGCGGTGCTCCGCCAACGCGGCGGTGATGCGCGTCAGTTCCGTGCGGCGGCCTGTGAAACCCGGGTTCTCGTCCGGTAGATGTCCACGCACGGGAGCAGTGTCCCTCATGTCCGGCGCGAAAGCTCCCGCGACGTCGGTTCGTTACGGAGGCGGGGCGCCGTGCGGTGGTCAGCAGGCGTCGCGGGCCCGGTCCTCGAACTCCTCCCTGGTCGTCTCCCCGTCCAGGGCCAGGACGCTGCCGGGCGGCAGGGCGGTGAGGTCGGCGGCGCGGAAGGTGACCTCGGCGGCGTAGGCGTAGGTGTCGTCGGGGTCTCCGAGCGACAGCTCGTAGGTGACGCCGGGCCGGAGGGTCAGGGGCCCGCTGGTCTCGGCGTCCCAGTGGGCGGGCGGCGAGAAGAGCGGGATGTCCTCGGCCTTGCGTGTGTCCCAGGCCCACCAGCCGTTCTCGGGGGCGGGGCGCGCGGAGGACGACGCGGTGGCCTTCGCCGGCGGGTCGGGGGTGATGTCGAGCCAGGGCCCCCGGATGGTGCCGTCGTCCTCGCAGGACCGCAGCAGGGCCTGCGGGGTGCCGTGTTCGTCGACGTACACCGCGACGAGCGGCCGCAGCGCCGGCGAGCAGCCGGTCGCCGTCAGGCCGATCAGCGCGGCGAGCGCGGTCGCGGCGCACCCCCGCGTCGTCCTGCGGCCTCTGCCGCTTCCGCTTCCGCTGCCCCTGTGCGTCATCGTTCCGCCCCTCCCCCGGTGCCGTGGCGGGCGGAATATCGCACACCCGGGTGGCCAGGGGCCGACGGTGTCGTTACGGCTTGGGGCCGGGGGGTTCTCCGGGTGTGGCGAGGTCCTCGACGGCTTCGGCGGTGACGACGGCGCCGGTGGAGCGCTTGCCGCGGCGCAGGCGGCGTTCCAGCCAGGAGGCGAAGGTGGTGAGGACGACGTTGAGGAGGACGAAGAGGACGGCGACGACGGTGAAGCAGGCGATGGTGTTGGCGCCGTAGTTGGCGCTCATGGGGCGGACGGAGGCGAGGAGTTCGGCGAAGCCGAGCATGGCGCCGCCGAGGGCGGTGTCCTTGACGATGACGACGAGCTGGCTGACGAGGGCGGGCAGCATGGCGGTGACGGACTGGGGCAGGAGGACGTACGCCATGGTCTGGCCCTTGCGCATGCCGATGGCCTTGGCGGCGTCGGTCTGGCCGGCGGGGAGGGCGAGGATGCCGGCGCGGACGACCTCGGCGAGCACGGAGGCGTTGTAGAGGACGAGGCCGGTGACGACCGCGTAGAGGGGGCGGGTCTCGGGGCTGATGTCGGTGAACTCGGCGTAGGCGGCGTTGGCGAAGAGCATCAGGATGAGGACGGGGATCGCGCGGAAGAACTCGACGACGGTGCCGGCGGTGGCGCGGACGGCGCGGTGGTCGGAGAGGCGGGCGATGCCGAGGAGGGCGCCGAGCGGCAGGGCGAGGACCATGGCGAGTGCGGCGGCGATGACGGTGTTCTTCAGGGCGGGCAGCAGATACGTCTCCCAGACGCGGCCGTCGGTGAAGAACGGCTCCCATTTCTCCGCCTCCAGCTGGCCCTTGGCGTCGAGTCCGGCGATGACCCACCAGACGACGGCGGCGAGGGCGGCGAGGAAGAGCACGGTCCACAGGAGGTTGCGGCGGCGGGCGCGGGGGCCTGGGACGTCGTAGAGGACGGTGGCGCCCTCGTCCCGGTCGGTGCGGCGCTTCGCCGCGCGGCCGCTGTCGGCGCGCTTCACCGTTTGACCGCGACTTTCTTGGCGAGCCGGCCGAGGAGGAGGCCGGTGGGCAGGGTGAGGCAGATGAAGCCGAAGGCGAAGATCGCCGAGATGAGGATCAGCTGGGCCTCGTTCTCGATCATCTCCCGCATGAGCAGGGCGGCTTCGGCGACGCCGATCGCGGCGGCGACGGTGGTGTTCTTGGTGAGCGCGATGAGGACGTTGGTGAGCGGGCCGACGACGGAGCGGAAGGCCTGGGGGAGCACGATGATCCGGAGGATCTGGGGGAAGCTGAGGCCGATCGCCCGGGCGGCCTCGACCTGCCCGAGGGGGACGGTGTTGATGCCGGAGCGGAGCGCCTCGCAGACGAAGGCGCTGGTGTAGGCGGTGAGGCCGAGGACCGCGAGCCGGAAGTTGATGGTGGTGAAGCGGTCGGCGCCGAGGCTGATGCCCAGGGTCTGGAAGAGGCCGAGGGAGGTGAAGACGATGATGACGGTGAGGGGGATGTTGCGGACGATGGTGACGTAGGCGGTGCCGAAGCCCCGCATGAGGGGGACGGGGCCGACGCGCATGGCGGCGAGCAGCGTCCCCCAGACCAGGGAGCCGAGGGCGGACCAGAAGGTGAGCTGGACGGTCACCCAGAAGGCGCCCAGGAGGTCGTAGCCTTCGAGGAAGTCGAACACGGCGGCCGGCTCAGTCGACGATCACGCCGATCTTCGGGGCCGGTTCGTTCTGGTAGTTCGCCGGGCCGAAGTTCTTCTCCACGGCGGCGTCCCAGGAGCCGTCCTCGACCATCTTCTCCAGAGCGGTGTTGATCTTGTCCTTGAGGTCGCTGCCCTTCTGGACGCCGATGCCGTAGTTCTCGTTGCTCAGCTCGAAGCCGCCGAGCTTGAACTTGCCCTTGAACTCCTCCTGGGCGGCGTAGCCGGCGAGGATCGAGTCGTCGGTGGTGAGGGCGTCGATGACGCCGCTCTCCAGGCCGGTCAGGCACTCGGAGTAGCCGCCGTACTCCTGGAGCTGGGCGTCGGGGGCGATCTCGTCCTTGACGTTCTGCGCGGAGGTGGAGCCGGTGACGGAGCAGAGCCGCTTGTCGTTCAGGTCGGACGGCTGCTTGATGGAGTCGTCGTCGGCGCGGATCAGGACGTCCTGGTGGGCGAGGAGGTAGGGGCCGGCGAAGTCGACCTTCTCGGCGCGCTCGTCGTTGATCGAGTAGGAGGCGGCGATGAAGTCGACGTCGCCGCGCTGGAGCATGGTCTCGCGGTCGGCGCTCTTCGCCTCCTTCCAGACGATCTGGTCGGGCTCGTGGCCGAGTTGCTTGGCTATGTAGGTGGCCACGTCGACGTCGAAGCCGGTGTAGGTGCCGTCGGGGGTCTTCAGGCCGATGCCGGGCTGGTCGTATTTGATGCCGATGGTGATCTGGTCGTCGTCGTCGTGGTCCGCGGGTACCGCTCCTTGGGCGAGCGAGGCGGTGCCGAGGGCGAGGACGACGGCCGTCGCGGAGGCGACGAGGGTCCGGGTGGTCCTGAGCGGGTTCATGTGATCACCCCGTGGGGGCTCAGTGGTGGAGGATCTTGGAGAGGAAGTCGCGGGCGCGGGCGCTGCGCGGGTTGCCGAAGAACTCCTCGGGGGTGGTCTCCTCGACGATCCGCCCGTCGGCCATGAAGACGACGCGGTTGGCGGCGGAGCGGGCGAAGCCCATCTCGTGGGTGACGACGACCATGGTCATCCCGTCCCGGGCGAGCTGCTGCATGACCTCCAGGACCTCGTTGATCATCTCCGGGTCGAGGGCGGAGGTCGGCTCGTCGAAGAGCATCACCTTCGGGTCCATGGCGAGGGCCCGGGCGATGGCGACCCGCTGCTGCTGGCCGCCGGAGAGCTGGGCCGGGTACTTCTCGGCCTGCTCGGCGACGCCGACGCGGTCGAGGAGCGAGCGGGCCCGTTCCTCGGCGGCCTTCCGGTCCTTCTTGCGGACCTTGACCTGTCCCAGGGTGACGTTGTCCAGGACGGTCTTGTGGGCGAAGAGGTTGAACGACTGGAAGACCATGCCGACGTCGGCCCGGAGGCGGGCGAGTTCCCTGCCCTCTTCGGGCAGCGGTCTGCCGTCGATGCGGATCTCGCCGCCGTCGATGGTCTCCAGGCGGTTGATCGCGCGGCAGAGCGTGGACTTCCCCGAGCCGGAGGGGCCGATCACGACGACGACCTCGCCGCGCCGGATGGTGAGGTCGATGGACTGGAGGACGTGCAGCGTCCCGAAGTGCTTGTCGACCCCGCGCAGGACGACGAGCGCGTCGCCGTCGCCCGGGACGGGGAACTGCGGGGCGGGGACCTCCGGGTCCGGCATGTCACCCTCCTGGCTCACGCCCCCTTCTGCCGTTTCCTCCTCGGTCTCATGCTCCGCCCTGCGCAGCCCCGGCGCACGCCGGGGCCGCGGGCCGTTCCGGTCAGGCGGTCTCGCGCACGGCGAGGTCGATCAGGTCGCAGATCTCCCGGGGCCGGGAGGCGAGCGAGGCGTGGGAGGCGTCGAGCTCGACGGTCTTGCGGGGGTTCATCCGGGCGGCCATGCGGCGCTCGTTGTCGGGGTGGATCATGCGGTCCTGGGTGGAGACCTGGTACCAGCAGGGCCTGGCCCGCCACGCGGGGGCGGTGACGGTGTCGCCGAAGGTCGAGCCGAGCGGGGCCTTCTGCGTGACCGCCATGACGAGGGCCTCGTCGGCGTCGAGGTCCTGGGCGAAGCTCTCCCGGAAGGCGTCCTGCGCGATCCAGAGGTAGCCGTCGGAGTCCGGGGCGATCGCGTCGAAGGCGGCCGGCGGGTGCTCCTGGCTGATCTGGCCGGGGCTCTCCCCCGCGTCGGGCGCGAAGGCGGCGACGTACACGAGACCGGTGACGTTCGGCAGGTCTCCGGCCTCGGTGATGACGGCCCCGCCGTAGGAGTGGCCGACGAGGAGGACCGGGCCGTCGGCCTGCCGGACCATCTTGCGGGTCCGCTCGGCGTCGTCGGCCAGGGAGGTGAGGGGGTTCTCGACGGCGTGGAGGCGGTCGTACCCCCGGCGGTGCAGCTCGACGACGACCTTGGCCCAGTGGGCGGCGCCTCCCCAGAAGCCGTGGACGAGGACGAGGGTGGGCCTGGTGTCTGCCATGACGGTGTTCGCCGTTCTCGCTCGGGGATGGGCGGGTCCCTCCCCCGGCGACGCTACGGCCGCCGGGGTGAGGCCGCACCCGCGCCGCCTGCGTTCCGGGCGCGGTGGGCGGAGACTGGGATCGGAGAGGCGTACGCGCGAGGAGGAGGGCCCCGTCATGAGGAGTGCCGCACCCAAGGTCGGCTCGCTGCCGGCGGAGCACCGCGAGCGGCTGATGGCCTTCGCCGAGGACGTCTACTTCGAGTCCGGTGACCGGCTCTTCGAGGAGCAGCGGCACGCGGACCGGTTCTGGATCGTGAAGACCGGCGCGGTGAACCTGGACGCCAAGGTGCCGGGCCGGGGTTCGCCGGTCATCGAGACGCTGCGCCACGGCGAGCTGGTGGGCCTGTCCTGGCTGTTCCCGCCGTACCTGTGCCAGTCGGGGGCGGAGGCGATGACCCCCGTCAGGGCGTACGAGTTCGACGCGACGGCGGTACGGGCGATGTGCCACACGGACGGGGAGTTCGGGTCGGCGGTCTACTACTGGGTCGGGTCGATCCTGGCGCACCGGCTCCAGGTGACGCGGGTGCGGCTCCTCGACCTGTACGCGCCGCACGGCAGCGGCATCATGGCCTGACGCTTGCGGGCGCACGGGCGTTGACCTCTCGCGGCGGCGGCCGTACGGTCCGGACGGCTTCCCCGCCGTACCGCTCCGCCGCCGACGTCAGGAGCACCGCATGGTCCCGCCCGCCCTCCGGAACCGGTGGCGCGCGTGGCGGCGCCGGCGGCCCTTCGCCGCCGGGCTGCTGCTCGCGCTGGCCGGCGCCGAGATCCTGCTGGTCCAGCGGGCCGGGCCCGCCGCGCTCGCCACGGGCGAGGTCCGGTACGCGGGGCCGCTGGTGATGGCCGGCTGCGGCCCGCTGCTCATGGCCGATCCGCGCCGACGACGGCTGTACGGAACGGTCGGCGTGCTCGCCTCGCTCGCCTCCTGGGTCGCGTCGGACCTCGGCGGCCTCCTCCTCGGGATGGCCCTCGGGATCGCGGGCGGGGCGCTGGCGCTGGGCCGGCGGGAGGGGGGACCGGCCGGCGGTCACGCCGTGGAACGGCCGGCGGGACGCGCGGAGTGATCTTCGCCGCACCGGAAGTGCGGGGCCTTCCCGGCGGGCTACCCGGCGGTACGGTGACGGCACCCGGCGGCGTGACCCGGCGTACCCGGCGACGGGCGGGAGGCCCCCGATGACAGCTACTCCGAGCGCGCGCGAGGCACTGGCCCTCGTCACCGACGACTTCACCGAACTCCCCTCCGCCGCGCGGCCCGGCGGCGACGGGCCGGGCGACGGGCCGATCGACTGGCCGGGGTACGGACGGGCGCGGGCCGCGGCGGCCGCCCGGTCCGGCGAGGACGAGTCCGTGGTCTGCGGCACCGGCACGGTCGGCGGGACGCGCACGATGCTCGTCTCCTTCGAATTCGGCTACCTGGGCGGTTCGATCGGCGAGGGCACCGGCGACCGGGTCGCCGCCGCGCACGCGTACGCCCGGGCCCACCGGCTGCCCGTGACGGTCCTCCTGGCGACGGGCGGCAGCCGGATGCACGAGGGCATGCGGGCGCTGGTGCAGCTCCAGCGGCTGGCCGGGGAGTCGGCGCGCACCCGTGCCGCGGGGCTGCCGCAGCTCGCCGTCCTGCGCGATCCGACGACCGGCGGCGGCTGGGCCACCCTCGGGGCCGGCTCGGACGTGATCCTCGCGCTGCCGGGCGCGCAGGTCGGCTTCGCCGGCTCCCGGGTCCGGCCCAAGGACGCCGACCCCGCGGCGTACACGGCCGAGTCCCAGCTCGCCCACGGGCACGTCGACGCGGTCGTCCCCGCGGCGGAGCTGCGGGAGACGGCGGGCCGCTGGCTGTCGCTGCTCACCCGGCCGGCCGAGGGGCCGGTCCCGCCGCCGTACGCGCTCGGCACCACGGACCCGGCCGCGAGCGGGCGCGACGCGGTGGCGCGCGCCCGCCGCCCGGAGCGGCCCCGCGCCGACCGCTACCTCGCCGAGGTGTTCACCGAGCGGGCCGAGCTCTCCGGCGACCGCGTCGGCGGCACCGATCCGGGCACCCGGTGCGGCTTCGGCCGCCTGCCGGACGGGCGTACGGTCGCGTACGCGGCGCAGTGCGGGACGGCGACCCGGCCGGCCGGCTTCCGCACCGCCGCCCGCCTTGTGCGGCTCGCGGGCCGCCTGGGGATCCCGGTCCTGACGCTGATCGACACCCCGGGCGCCGCGAACGACGCCGAGGCGGAGCGCGCGGGGGCGGGTCCGGCGATCGCGGAGCTCTTCGGCGCCGTCGCCGAGGCGACCGTCCCGGTGACCGCGCTGCTCGTGGGCGAGGGCGGCTCGGGCGGCGCGCTCGCGCTCGCCGCGCCCGGCAACACCTGGGCGACCCCGGACTCGTACTTCTCCGTCATCGCCCCCGAACTCGCCACCGCCATCCTGAAGCGCGCCCCCGAGGACGCCGACGCCACCGCCGACGACCTGCGCCTGCGCCCGGACGACCTGGTCGCCCTGGGCGTCGTGCGGGGGGTGGTCCAGGGACGGGGATAGGGACCGGGGCCGGGGACGGGCCGCGGGCCGGGGGTCAGGCGTCGGGGCGTTCCCCGCCGGCCCGGCCGCGGGTCCAGCGGACCGCCATGCTCAGGACCAGGGTCACCGTCAGGACCCAGGCGGCGGCGAAGCCCCAGATCAGGCCCGGGGCCGAGGTCGCCACGGCGAGGACGAGCAGGATGAGGGTGGCGGCCCCGAGAGCCGCGGCGCCCACCGCGCCGCGCCTCGTGATCCGGGGCGGCCGGGGGGCCGGCCGGTGTGCGGCCATGCGGCGGACGAAGGGGTCGTCGGCGCCGAGGTCCGCCTCGATGCCGGCCAGTACGCGTCGCTCGTGCGCGGAGAGCCGGGCCTCGTCCATCGCGGACACCTCCTCCGGTCCGGATCCCGCGCGGGGCGGCGGGGCCGTTCCACCGGGCGGCTACCCGCCCGGTGCGGCTTCAGACGGTGGCTCCTGGGGGAAGCGGACCTCGCACCAGACGGTCCGCCCGTGGTCCCGTGCCACCCAGCCCCAGGCCGCGGCGAGCCGCTGGACCAGGTAGAGGGTGTTCCGGCAGGGGGCTCCGGGGCGGTGCCGGCCCTCCGGGCGGGGCGCCTCCGGGCAGGTGTCGCTGACCTGGAGCCAGACGCCGTCGACGGAACGGTCGAGGCGGAGCTCGTACGGGACTCCCCCGCCCCGCACCGCGTGGACGACGAGCTCGGTGACGAGCAGCTGCACGTCGGCGGCGGCCGTCCTGGCCGACGCGGGGAGCGGCCCGTACCAGTCGGCGACGGCCTGTGCCGAGAGGTGACGGAGGGTGCGGGCGGTCCCCGGTCCGCCGCCGAGGGCGTACCGCCTGGAATCCGTTGCCCGGTTGCTCTCCTGTACCTCCATGACCCGCGTCTGACCACCTCCGGGCCGCCCAAACTTTTACAAACAGGTCTATATGGGTCAAAAAGTCCCCAGAGGGGAATCCTCTTCTACGAGGAGGAATCTCATGTCCACGGGCCGAGTCGTAGACGCACCCCCGCCTCCGTCGCCCACCCGCGAAGAGGCACCCACCTCCGCCGCCACGCGGCGGCGGGCACTCGGGGGGCTGCCGGAGCCGGAGAATCCGCTCGCGTCCTCCACCGACGACGCGCGGACCCTCTCGGCGGCGATGTTCGTACGGCTCCGGGAGCTCGACGAGGGCAGCCCCGAGCACGCGTACGTGCGCAACACCCTGGTCGAGCTGAACCTGAGCCTCGTGAAGTTCGCCGCCCAGCGGTTCCGGGGCCGTCCGGAGCCGATGGAGGACATCGTGCAGGTGGGGACGATCGGGTTGATCAAGGCGATCGACCGGTTCGACCCGGACCGCGGGGTCGACTTCTCCGCCTTCGCGCTGCCGACGATCGTCGGCGAGATGAAGCGGTTCTTCCGGGACACCGGCTGGGCGGTACGGGTGCCGCGCCGGCTCCAGGAGCTGCGGATCGACCTGGCCAAGGCCTCCGACGAGCTGGAACAGCGCGAAGGGCACCGGCCCGACCGCGCCGAGCTCGCCGCGCGGCTGCACCTCACCGCGGAGGAGGTGGCGGAGGGGGAACTCGCCGCCAACGGCTACAGCGCCCACTCCCTCGACGCCCCCGTCGGCGACGACGAGTCCCACGCCCCCCAGGGGACGGCCGGACGGCGCACCGCCGTCGAGGAACCCGCCTACGAGCTCATCGACGACCTCAACTCGCTGCGGCCGCTGCTCGACCGGCTCGGCGACCGCGACCGGCTGATCCTCACCCTGCGCTTCGGCGACGAGCTGACACAGGCCGAGATAGGCAGGCGGATCGGCCTCTCCCAGATGCACGTCTCCCGGCTGCTCGCCCGCATCCTCGGCGAACTCAGGGACGGTCTCCTCGACGACGCCACGGAGGACGCGACGGCCTGCTGACCTCCAGCCACACCACCTTGCCCACCGCCCCGGGCCCCCGGTCCGAGGAGCCCCAGTCGCTCGCCAGCCGGTCCAGGACCATCATCCCGTGACCGCCGGGCAGCGAGGGCGAGCGGGGGGCGAGCCGGCGCGGATGGTCGGGGCTGCGGTCGGCGACCTCGACCCGGAGCAGGCCGTCCGCGTGCCGGAGCACGAACTCCTCCGGACCGCCGCCGTGCAGACAGGCGTTGGTCACCACCTCGGAGACCAGCAGCAGGACGTCCTCGACCCGCTCCCGGGCCAGGGCGCTCTCGGCGGGGATCCAGCCCCAGTCGGCCAGCGCCCGCGCGGTGAAGTCACGGCAGCGGGAGACCGCGCCCGTGCTGCTGTGCAGCAGCAGCCGGCGGGTCTGCACCGCGGGGGTGCCGTCGCCCGGGGTCCTCTCGCTCTCCCACATGACCGGCGGCCCGTCAGACCGGGTCCCCGGGGCGGGCGCCGCCCGCCCCGGGGGCCGAGGTCTCGCCCCGGCCGGCGGGCGGGGCGTCCGTGGGGCCCTCGTCGGCGAGGGGGGCGTCCGCGAGGGCCTCGCGGACATCGGCGTACACCCGGAAGACGTGGACGGCGCCGGTGATCTCGAACATCCGGTCCACCGGCGGCCGCAGTCCGGCCAGGTCCAGCCGGCCGTCCGCCTCCAGGGCCCGGGCGCGGGCCCTGAGCAGCAGGTTCAGGCCGGTGGAGTCGCAGAAGTCGAGCCCGGCGCAGTCGACGACGATCCGGGCCGCGTCGGCGTGCTCCCCCAGGGCGGTGGCGAGCGGCTCGACCGTGTCGTGGTCGAGTTCCCCGAGCGGTGCCACGACGACGGTCCCCCGGCCCCGGTCGGGCCGCACGTCCACCCGGAACCGGACCGGCCGACCGGCCGGCGAACCGCTTCCGGGTGTTCCGTCCCGAGGATCCCCGCCGTCCATGCACACCTCACCTTCACCAGGTGAGTCCATTTTCGGCCAGTGGGCCCCATCCTGCGAGGAGAGGCCTCCGGGCGGCCCGTCAGACGGTGGACGCGGGCGGCGTCCACCGGTGGTGGCGGGCGACGCCCGTGTCGACGCCGTACTCCTTCCTCAGGTGCTCCGGGATGGCGTAGTGCATCACCCGGCCCCGGGTGAGCGTGGACAGCTCGAAGACAGAGGTGAGGTGGCCGAGCCGGTCCAGCGCCCAGGCCGCGAACGGCGACGCGTCCTCCACCGACTCCAGGACTCCGAGCAGCGGCGGCAGCGCCTTCACCGCGGTGTCCCAGCGGCTGCGGGGCACGTCGAGCCAGTCGCCGGCGGTGTCGCCGACGAGGTGGCGGATCAGGGCGGAGACCATCGGGTCGAAGAAGGTGCCGGGCACGACCTCCTCGTACAGGTCGATCAGCTGCCGGGTCAGCACCACGCCCTCCTCCGAGGGGCCCATGTGCCGGACGAGGTAGAGGTCGAGGAAGGCGCGCGCCTCGTCGAGGGTCTTCGGCACGGCCGTCTGGTCCACGCCGAGGATCGCGCCGACCACCCGCCAGGCGTAGTAGTACGCCTCGGCTCCCTCGGTGGACATGTGGACGCCGAGCCGGTGGAGGCTGTCGAGGACGAGCATCGAGAAGAACATCTGCCCGCCGATCATGTCCTCCTGGCAGATCGGCACGCCGTCGGCGGCGGTGTCCCAGCGGTCGGCGCGGACCAGGTGGTGGCGGATGGAGGCGTGCAGGAGCCGCACCTTCTGCGCGGCGGGGACGAACCGGCCGCCGGCCTCGAAGGCGTCGGGCCGCATGAGGTACGTCGTGAACTGGCCGGTCTCCGCCATGCGCTTGCTCGGGTAGTGCAGCCCGTGCGTGGCGGAGAGCAGCCGGGCGACGCGCGGGACGACGTAGCAGGCGGGCATGGAGGCGAAGGAGAGGGCGGTGTTGATGTGGACGTTGTTGTCGGTGAAGAAGAGGCGGGCCTTCTCCATCTCGTTCCAGTCGACCCAGGCGGGCGGGACGGCCGTCGTCTCCAGGTACTCCCGGGCCACGTCGGGCAGCCCGGCGGGGAGCTCCTGGCCGGAGACGGAGACGTACCGCATGAGGGAGTTGAAGAGGCCGACCTCGCCACGTTCGAAGAGGGTGGCGACGACGGCGTCCGCGAGCTCGTCGCCGCTGAGACGCAGGGCGTCGAGGGAGGCGTCGGTGTACGGGGCGGGGGACGTCGTCCGGGTGGTCGAGGTGGTGTCGGTGCCGGTCACGGCGGGCGCTCCAGGGTGCGGTGGGGGAGGTCAGTGGTGGCGGACGGCCGCGCGGTGGGCGAGGTCCGTGAGGGCGCGGTGGGCGACGGTCGGCAGGTCGAGCTCGTCGAGGGTGCGGACGGCCTCCTCGACGCGGCCGGCGATCATGCGCTCGACCCGTGCGGGCGCGCCGAGTCCGGCCATCAGGGCGCGGACCTCGCGCAGTTCGCCGTCGTCGGGCCGCCGGTCCCCGGCGAGCGTCCGGCGGAGCTGCTCCCGCTGCGCGGGCCCGGCGGCGTTCCAGGTCTCGGCGAGGAGGACGGTGGGCCGGCCGGCGCGGAGGTCGTCGAGGGGTGCCTTGCCGGTGCGGGCGGGGTCGCCGAAGAGGCCGAGGAGGTCGTCGCGGAGCTGGAACGCCTCGCCGAGCGGCAGCCCGTAGCGGGAGAAGCCCTCGCGGAGGGCGGCGGGGGCGCCGGCGAGGAGCCCGCCGAGGAGGAGGGGGTGTTCGACGGTGTACTTGGCGGTCTTGTAGCGGATCACCTTGAGGGAGGTGCCGGTGTCCGGGGGGCCGCCGGTGTGCAGGATCTCCAGGGCCTCTCCGGCGACGAGTTCGCGCGCGAGGGCGGCCCAGAGGGGCCGGCCCCGGGAGAGGTACGCGGCGGGCAGCCCGGACTCCGCGTAGAGGCGGCCCGCGAGGGCCATCAGGTGGTCGCCGAGGAGCAGGGCGAGCGCGCGTGCCGCCGTCCGGGGCGTCCGGCCGAGGTGCGGCAGGGACGCGAAGTGGCGGTGGGCGGTGGGGCGGCCGTGCCGCAGGGGACTGTCGTCGATGAGGTCGTCGTGGACGACGGCGGCCGCGTGGACGAGCTCCATGGCGGCCGCGGCCCGCATCAGGGCGTCGCTGTCGGGCTGCCCGGCGGCCCGCCAGCCCCAGTAGCAGAAAGCGGCGCGGAGCCGTTTGCCGTGGCGGGCGGTGGTGCGCAGGGCCTCGGCGAGCGGGTCGAGCGCGTCGTCGACGGCGAGGAGTTCGGCGGCCTCCTCGTCGAGGAAGCCGGTGAGGACCGCGTCCGTACGGGCCTTGAACTCCTCCGCCGTCCAGACGTCAGGCATCGGTGTGCGCCTCGGTATCGGAGGCGTACCGGGTGCCCGGGTCGGCGGTGGGGGCCGCCGCGGCCGCCCGGCGGGCGGCGGCCTCGCGCGCGAGGAGCTCCATGTGCGGGAGCGAGCGGGGGCCGTCGCGGTCGGCGGCGAGGCGGTCGAGGGCCAGTCGGCCCCGGGCGCGGAGGTCGGCGGCGGCGTCCTGGGCGATGTCCGCGGAGTCGGCGCGGCCGAGGAGGGGGCGGAGCGAACCCGTGGCGGTGCCGATCGTCTCCACGACCAGGTCGGCGAGGCCTGCGGCCAGCAACAGGGCTTTGTCGTCGGGGCGTTCACGCGGGGGCGTGGGGTGGGTCATGCCGGCCGGCTCCTCGGGAGAGAGGGGGATGGGGTGCGTACCGGGCCAGCATCGGGCATGGGCGGGGGCGTTCCCGACCTGCGCTCACTCGTTCAGGTGATCATGACCGGGAGTTCCGGCGGGAGGACGGTGAAGCCCTCTGGAATTGCCGCTCCACCACCGGTAGTTGCCTTCTCATGCCTCGCAGATCCGCGCGCCTCGCGCCTCGCGCTCTCACCCACCGCGCCACGCCCGCCCTGGTGGCGTCCACCGCCCTGCTCCTGACGGCGGGCTGCCTGGGCCGGCCGGGGACGATCTGCACGCTGGTCGGCGCCGACTCCGGCGTGACGGTGAGCTGGCGCCCGGCGGACTTCCCCGCGGGCTCGCGCTACCGGATCTGCGCGGACGGCCAGTGCCGGGAGCGCGAGGACCCCACGGCGGGCGACGGCTCCACCACCTTCCTCCAGGTACGGCTGCCGGAGGAGGACGGGCCGCGCGAGGTGGCGGTGCGCTTCACGGCCATCGCCCCGGCCGAAGAGCCCGCCGACGACGAACTCGCGGGCGGCGAGCCGGCCGGAGGCGGCCGGGTCGTCGACGCGTTCTCGACGCGGGTCACGCTGCGCGAGTCGACCCCGAACGGCGAGAAGTGCGGACCCGCCGTCTGGCAGGCGGGGGTCCGCGTCGATCCTCGGAAGGGCCTGGTCAGCGGCTGACCGGTGTGCCGGCCGCTACGGGACCCAGTGGTTGCCGGAGACCGTGATCATCACCTGGAGCTGGATGCTCGCGGAGAAGTAGCTGCCGGTGTCGATCGGGGTGGCGACCATCTTGTTCCAGAGGGCGTCGAGCCAGGCCTGGCTGCCGGAGTCGGTCATGGCGGCGACGGCGAAGGGGGCGAAGAAGGCGGCCTCGCTGCCCGCGGCGATCTGGGTGCCGTTGAGCTTGTAGCCCATGGCGATCTTGTCGGGGTCGCCGCCGGTCTTGCTCTTGATCCAGCCGTTCAGCTTCCGCGCGGCGGCGAGGGACTTGGCGTCGCCGCTGGTGACGGCGTCGTCGGCGATGCGCCACGGGGTGCGGCAGGCGTTCCACCAGTACTGGCCGTCGTTCGGGTCCTCCAGGACCTCGCCCGGGGCCGGCTTGGGGCTGGTGTTCGTGTCGACGACGAAGTCGGGGAGCAGACCGGTGCTCGGGGCGTAACCGGACTGGAGGTTGGCGATCTGGGTCTGGTGGGCCGTGCGGGCCGCGTCCCAGGTGGTGTCGCCGGTGGCCGCGCGGAAGGCACGGAAGTGGTCGACCATCCAGTCGGAGGTGCGGGAGATGTAGTAGTACTGGTCTCCGGAGCTGGACCAGTCGCCGAGCTTGAGGAGCTTGGTGGTGGGGTTCAGCTCGTCCTTCTTGATGGCGGCGATGTGCTTGAGCGCGAGGGCCTTGTAGTCGTACGTGCCGGCGCTGCCCCACTGCCTGTCCGCGAGGAGGAGGCCGTACGCGACGTCCATGTCGCCGTCGGTGGCGCCGTCGCCGCCGTTGACGCTGCGGCAGTCGACGTCCTGCTCGGCGGCGAGGAGGTCGGGGTTGATGGACGACGGGTGGTCGAGCTTCCACTTGACGAGACCGTCGAAGATCTTCTTGGCGTCGGGGTCGGCGCCGGCCATGGTGGCGGCGATGACCATGCCGTAGCCCTGGGCCTCGGCGACGTAGGGGTGGTCGGCGTCGGGCGAGATGACCTGGTACCAGCCGTTGCCGCAGTTCTGCCGGACGAAGGCGGCCTTCCAGCGGTTGTAGTAGTCGACGACCTTCTGGTCGATGCCGGACTGGGCGCCGGAGGGCTTGAGCATGCCCGCGGCGTAGGGCTTGAGGTGGCTGCCGAAGGGCACGCCGGGGCCGGTTCCGCCACCGCCGCCGGCCGGGGAGCCGTAGACCTCGAACTCGTAGAGGGAGTAGCCGTACGGGGTGCCCCGGCCTGTGCCGTACATGCGGACGTACCGGCCGCTGCCGGAGACGGCGAGGTCGTCGACGGCGCCGTCGCCGCTCGTGGTCGTGTAGACGTCGGTCCACGCGGAGCCGTCGGCGGAGGTCTGGAGGCGGTACGTCGTCGCGTAGGCGGCCTCCCAGTCGAGCTTGATCCGGGAGAGCGTGTGGTTCGCCCCGAGGTCGATGCGGATCCACTGCGGATCGACGCCCTCCAGGCTGGCCCAGCGGGTGGCGCGGCTGCCGTCCACGGCGAGGCCGGGGGCGAAGCCCGAGCCCTCCACGGACGAGGACGCCGCCGGCTTGCCCGCCGAGACGAGGGCGTCGGCGGCCTCGGCCTCGTTCTCGGGCAGGACGGCGAGCGGCAGGGCCAGTAGAGCGGCGAGTCCGAGCGGGATGGCGCTTCGTCGGCGCATGACAACTCCCTTTCTCTCCAGGGCGATCGCTCGTTAGGAAACATTCCTAACTATCGGCGCGCCGAGCGTAGAGAGAGGCGGGGACCCTGCGCAAGACCCCGTGCCCGGCCGGGGCGTCGGATGAGCCGGAATCACCCCGGCAGCGCCAGGGCGCGGGCGAGGGCGGCGGCGAAGCCGTCGGGGTTGTCGAGCATCAGGTTGTGCCCGGCGGCGGGCACCTCCAGGACGGGCACGCCCATCGCCGCCGCCTGCTCGGCGCCCCGGTCCGGCAGGCTCCTCTCCCCCACCAGGAACGCCCGGGGCAGCGTCAGCTCCCGCAGCACGTCACCGGGCTCCGGGTCGCCGCCCTCGACGAGCGCGACCGCGCAGCGGTGCACGGCCCGCGCGTCGGCGAGCCGCAACCGCGCGGCGTAGTCGGCCCGTTCGGCGAGGGCCAGCAGCTTCGCGTACCCGCTCCGGACGAAGGCCTCCTCCGGCTGCCGGGCCACCGGCCTGCTGAACGCCCCGCCGCCCCTGTACAGGCTGGGCTCCGCGACCACCAGCCGGGCGATCCGCCCGGGCCGGGCCGCCGCCAGGTGGATCGCGACGGCACCGCCCATCGAATGCCCGACGAGTTCGACGCCGCTCAGGTCGAGGTGGTCCAGCAGCGCGGCCACCGCCGCCGCCTGCCCCTCGGGCCGGTAGTCGAAGTCCCCGGGCCGGTCGCTCAGCCCGTGCCCCAGCAGATCGACGAGTAGCGCACGTCCGCCGCCCAGGGCCGGGTGGGTCGCGATGTGCGCGAAGTCGGAGGCGGCGGTGCAGCCGAGCCCATGGAGGAAGACCCGCACGGGCCCCTCCCCCGGGAGGTCGAGCCAGCGCAGACAGGCCTGACGGTCAGTCAGGAAGAGTTCCCTCATGGGGGCAGCCTACGAAGCGGGGGCGAGGGGGCTGCCGTCAGCCCCGGCAGGATTGCCAGGCCCGGGGGCAGCCGGGCGAGGACGGGGAAGGGCGGGGATGGCGGGAGGCGAAGCCGCCGGACAGGGGCTGCGATACCGTGGCCTTCCATGGCATCGAGCACCGCATTCTGGTCCTTCGCTCTCGTCGTGGGACTCCTCACCCTCACTCCGGGCCTCGACACGGCCCTCATCCTGCGGACGGCCGCGCTCGGCCGCCGTACCCGCGCCTGGGGCGTCGTCCTCGGCATCCAGACCGGCACGCTGATCTGGGGCGCGCTGACCTCGCTGGGCGTGACGGCGCTGCTGACCGCGTCGCACCTCGCGTACGAGATCCTCCGGTGGGCGGGCGCGGCCTATCTGCTGTGGATGGCGGCACGCATGATCGCCGAAACGTTCCGGCGCCGTGGGACGGACGCGAGCGCGGAGGTGGAGGTCGGCGGCGCGGACACCCTCACCAGCGGGTGGCGGCAGGGCACGCTCACCAATCTGCTGAACCCCAAGGTCGGCGTCTTCTACGTCGCCGTGCTTCCGCAGTTCATCCCGGCCGAGGCCCCGCACTTCGCGATGGGCCTCGCGCTGACCTCCGTCCACGTCGTCCTCGGCATGGTCTGGTCGACGGTCCTGATCGCCTCCGCCTCCGCCCTCGGCACCTGGCTGCGCGGCGCGCGGGCCCGGCGGGCCCTGGACCGGATCACGGGCACGGTGATCGGCGCGTTCGCGGTACGCCTCGCGGTCAGCGACTGACGGGCGGGGCCGGGCGGGCCGGGAGGGCGGACCGGGAGGGCGGACCGGGAGGGCGGACCGGGCGGCGGCCTTCGCGCCCGGTCGGCCGCTCACGGCTCCGGCAGGAGCCTCGCCATCTCGGCGGGCGGCAGGGACGGGTTGGCCGCCGCCGCCTCCCGCACGCCCTCGTCCGCGTCCGCGAGCAGTCCGCGGAGCACCGCCGGCGGGAGCGCCGGATGACCGGCGGCGAGGGGGCGCGCCCGGGCGTCCGCCAGGCAGGCGAGGAGCGCCGGGGGCGTGGCGGCGGGATGCCCGGCGATCTCGCGGAGCGCCCGGCGCACCGGCGGCTCGTGCCGGGCGAGTTCCTCCAGCAGGGCCGCGGGCGTGTCCGGGTTGGCCGCCACCCCGGTCATCACCTGGCGCCCGTGCCGTACGACCATGGCCCGCAGCCTCTCCTCGGAGAGGCCCGGGTGCGGGGCGACGGCGGCCGCCACCTTCGCGTCGGGGTCGTCGGCCAGCCGGTCGCGCGCCCTCGCCGGCAGGTCGCGCCGGAGGGCGACCAGCCGCCGGGCGGCCGGCTCGGCGGAGGAGACCAGATCCTCGGTCTCGTCGGCCGACGCGGTGGCGATCCGCGGGAGGAGGCCGGTGCCGAGCGGGGTGGTACGGGCCAGGGGGACGAGCACGTCGAGCGCGACGCGGGGGTGCCGGGCGGCCGCGCGGCGTATCTCGGGATCGGGATCGCCCGCCAGGAGGCGTACGAGGTCGTCGTCGAGGGCGGGGTTCTCGGCGAGGGCGGCACGGACCCGGGGAATCGGGTCCGCGGCGAGCCGCACGCAGGCCTCCCGGGGCAGGTCCACTCGCTGGGCGAGCGCCCACCGCAGCAGCGGGCGGGGGTCGTCGGCGAAGCGGGCGGCGGCGTGCGGCGGAGTGCCCGGGTGACGGAGGAGGGACTCGCGTAGGTGGCCGACGGCGGACTCGTGGTCGCCGCGGCAGCGCTCACCGGGCAGCGGGAAGGGCTCCGTCGCCTCCCCGTCGACGGCGCACACCCGGCAGTGGCGGGCCGGGGGCAGGCCCTCGCCGGTCAGGAGGGAGGCCAGGACGGCGGGCGGGGTCGCGTCGTTCTCCGCCACCGCGCGGCGCACCGAGAGGTGGGGGTGGGCCACGAGGCGGGCGGCCGTGCCGGCCGGCCCCAGCCAGGCCAGTTCGGCGACCACGCTCGGGACCGGGTCCCGCGCCAGCCGTTCCGTCACGTCGGGCGGGAGCCCCGGGCAGGCCGCCAGCCGCTGCCGGCGCTCGGGGTCCGGGTCCACCGCGAACGCCCGCGCCCACGCGGCGGGCGCCGCACCCCGGTCCAGCAACGCGAGGGCGGCCTCCGGCCACTCCGCGGGATCGACGTCGTCGGCGGTGAGCCTCCCCCCGTACGCGAGGGACACCGCGGCCTCCCCGACCCGCCGCGCCAGGGCGACCGCCCGTCCGCGATCGAGGTCGGCCCGGCGGGCCAGGGTGCCCGCGAGTTCGTCGTCGGCGAGGGCGATGAGCCGGTCCAGCAGCTCGGGGGGCAGAGCCGGATTCTCGGCGAGTCCGTGGAGGAGTGCGTACACGACCGGCATCCTGCCGGTCGGCCCGCACCGGGCGCGCCCGGTTTTCCGCGCCTGGAGGAAGAGGATCCTCGCGGGGGCGGGCCCGGGCTCCGGGCGAGGGCTGGTGCGGGCTCGCCCGGGCGCAGGCACGGAGCCGAGCGCGGACGCGGACGCGGGCCCGAGCGCAGGGCCGGGCCCGGGCTCCGGGCGGGGGCTGGGGCGGGGCCGAGCGCAGGCGCGGGGCGCGAGCGCAGGGCCGGGGCCGGGGCCGGCGGATGGCGCCACGCCTGGTGACGAGCCGCCGGGCAGACCGAGGACCGCCCTTCCCTCTCGCCCTGCAGGCGCGTACCGAACGAACCCCGGCCCCTCCCCCGCCCGCGTGCGCCGCCTACTTGTACTGCGCGAGCTGGATCAGGTTGCCGCAGGTGTCGTCGAGGACGGCGGTGGTGACGGGGCCCATGTCCACGGGGGGCTGGGTGAAGCGGACGCCCAGCGTGGTGAGGCGGGTGTGTTCGGCGTGGACGTCGTCGACGGCGAAGGAGGTCGCGGGGATGCCGTCGGCGACGAGGGCCGCCTTGTAGGGCGGGACGGCGGGGTGGCCGGAGGGCTCCAGGAGGAGTTCGGTGCCTTCGGGGTCCTCGGGGGAGACGACGGTGATCCAGCGGTCCTCGCCGACCGGCACGTCGTGCTTGGCCGCGAAGCCGAGCACGTCGGTGTAGAAGCGGAGCGCCTTCTCCTGGTCGTCGACGAAGACGCTGGTGATGTTGATCCTCATGGGGTGTCCTCGGGGGGTGCGGGGGTGAGCCATCGTGTGACGATGTGCTGAAGCGGGCGGGGGTCGAGGTCGTGGAACTTGTAGCGGCCCTCACGACGGGGCGTGACCAGCCCCGCGGTCTCCAGCACCGCGAGGTGCTGGCTGACCGCCTGCCGGGAGATGGCGAGGCCGTGCCGGGTCGCCAGCCGGGCGCATATCTCGAAGAGCGACTGTCCGTTGCGTTCGGTCAGCTCGTCGAGGATCACCCGGCGCGTCGGGTCGGCCAGCGCCTTGAACAGATCCTCCTCCATGACGCCACCATAGGCAAGCGCACACTTGCCTATCAAGCCGACGGGCCGCTCCCCACCCTTCCCCGCTCCCCACCCTTCCCCCGCTCCCCGCTCCCCGAATGCGCTCTGCCCGCCACGCGAAGCCCGCCTAAGGTGGGTCGCATACCCGCCCGCCCCTGACGAGGGAGAAACCTTTGAGCACGGCCAGACGGAACCGCGCCGCGACCCCGTCCTCCTCGCGCGTCACCGACGGTCACGTCGCCGACGGTCACGTCGCCGACAGTCACGAGCTGATCCGCGTGCTCGGCGCGCGCGAGAACAACCTCAAGGACGTCAGCGTCGAGATCCCCAAGCGGCGGCTGACGGTCTTCACCGGAGTCTCCGGCTCCGGCAAGAGCTCGCTGGTCTTCGACACGATCGCCGCCGAGTCCCAGCGGCTGATCAACGAGACGTACAGCGCCTTCGTCCAGGGGTTCATGCCGACGCTGGCGCGCCCGGACGTCGACGTGCTCGACGGCCTGACCACCGCGATCATCGTCGACCAGCAGCGCATGGGCGCCGACCCGCGCTCCACCGTCGGCACCGCCACCGACGCCAACGCGATGCTGCGCATCCTCTTCAGCCGGCTCGGCACCCCGCACATCGGCTCCTCCCGGGCGTTCTCCTTCAACGTCCCCTCGGTGAGCGGCGCGGGCGCGATCACCGTGGAGCGCGGCGGCCGGACGGTGAAGGAGAAGGCGAGCTTCCACATCACCGGCGGCATGTGCCCCCGCTGCGAGGGCCGCGGCCGGGTCTCGGACATCGACCTGGCGGAGCTGTACGACGACACCAAGTCGCTCGACGAGGGCGCGCTCACCATCCCCGGGTACACGGCGGACAGCTGGTACGGCCGTACGTACCGTCTCTCCGGTCTCCTCGACCCGGCGAAGCCGATCCGGAAGTACACCAAGCGGGAACTGGACACCCTCCTGTACAAGGAGGCGACCCGGGTCAAGGTCGAGGGTGTCAACGTCACGTACGAGGGCCTGATCCCCAAGCTGCAGAAGTCCTTCCTCGCCAAGGACGTCGAGTCGCTCCAGCCGCACATCCGGGCCTTCGTGGAGCGGGCCACCACCACCCAGGTGTGTCCGGAGTGCGACGGCACCCGGCTCAACGAGGGTGCCCGCTCCTCGAAGATCAAGGGGATCAGCATCGCGGACGCCTGCGCGATGCAGATCAGCGATCTCGCCGCGTGGGTGCGCGAGTTGGACGACTCCTCGGTGGCGCCGCTGCTCGAATCGCTGCGGCGGACCCTGGACTCGTTCGTGGAGATCGGGCTCGGCTATCTGGCGCTCGACCGGCCCGCGGGCACGCTGTCGGGCGGCGAGGCGCAGCGCGTGAAGATGATCCGGCACCTGGGCTCCTCGCTCACCGACGTCACCTACGTCTTCGACGAGCCGACGGCCGGTCTGCACCCGCACGACATCCAGCGGATGAACGAACTCCTGCTGCGGCTGCGGGACAAGGGCAACACGGTCCTGGTCGTGGAGCACAAGCCGGAGACGATCGCGATCGCCGACCACGTCGTCGACCTCGGTCCCGGCGCCGGCACGGGCGGCGGCACGATCTCCTACCAGGGGACGCTCGAAGGACTGCGCGGCAGCGGCACGGTGACGGGCCGTCACCTCGACGACCGGGCCTCGGTGAAGGACGCCGTGCGCACGCCGACCGGTGTCCTGCCGATCCGCGGCGCGACCGCGAACAACCTGCGGAAGGTCGACGTCGACCTGCCGCTCGGCGTGCTCGCCGTGGTCACCGGCGTCGCCGGCTCCGGCAAGAGCTCGCTGGTGCACGGCTCGATCCCGGCCGACGCCGCGGTGATCTCGGTCGACCAGACGCCGATCCGCGGCTCGCGGCGCAGCAACCCCGCGACGTACACGGGCCTGCTCGACCCGATCCGCAAGGCCTTCGCCAAGGCCAACGGCGTCAAGCCGGCGCTGTTCAGCGCCAATTCGGAGGGCGCCTGCCCGACGTGCAACGGCGCCGGGGTCACGTACACCGACCTGGCGATGATGGCGGGCGTGGCCACCACCTGCGAGGAGTGCGAGGGCCGCCGGTTCATGGCCTCGGTCCTGGAGTACAAGCTCGGCGGGCGGGACATCAGCGAGGTGCTCGCGATGTCGGTGACGGAGGCGGAGGAG
Organism: Streptomyces sp. NPDC007863; assembly: GCF_040633895.1. Lineage (NCBI taxonomy): Bacteria > Bacillati > Actinomycetota > Actinomycetes > Kitasatosporales > Streptomycetaceae > Streptomyces > Streptomyces sp. NPDC007863. The sequence goes on along the minus strand of NZ_JBEYEI010000023.1, from coordinate 94,600 downwards.
TACTTCGGCGCGGGCGAGGCCCGTACGCCGGCGGCCCACCGGATCCTGGAGCGCCTGGTGGACGTCGGCCTCGGCTACCTCACGCTGGGCCAGCCGCTGACGACGCTCTCGGGCGGCGAGCGGCAGCGCCTGAAGCTGGCCACCCACATGGGCGACAAGGGCGGGGTGTACGTGCTCGACGAGCCGACCACCGGCCTCCACCTCGCCGATGTGGAGCAGCTGCTCGGGCTGCTCGACCGACTGGTCGACTCCGGGAAGTCGGTGATCGTGGTCGAGCACCACCAGGCCGTGATGGCGCACGCCGACTGGATCGTGGACCTGGGTCCGGGCGCGGGCCACGACGGCGGCCGGATCGTCTTCGAGGGCACCCCCGCGGACCTGGTCGCCGCCCGCTCGACGCTGACGGGTGAGCACCTGGCGCAGTACGTCGGCGCCTGACCGCTCCTCGGGGCCGGTCCCTCACGGTTCGCCGGCCGCCGTCGGTCCTCCCAGGAGCGCCGAGGGCGGCAGGAGGACCGGCTCGGCCGCCGCCGTCGGCGTCGCCGCCGCGACCACGGCCGCACGGCCGTGGTCCGTCCACTCCTTGAGGTGTACGTCCTCCGGGGGTGGGCGGCCCGCCTTGAAGCGGGCCTCCGCCCGGACCCAGGCGCGCAGGAGCGCGGCGCCCGGGTCGGGGGCGGCCAGGGCCTCGCGGAGGTCGGGTCCGGGAAGGACGCGGCGGAGGACCGGGAGGGGGCCGGGACGCCGGGCCGCCGGCTCCACGTCGACGCCGACCGGGCCGGGGGCGGTGGCCGCCGCGACCAGGCCGTCGGCGTGGCTGACGCTCACGCCGAGGCCGGGGTGCGCGGGGAGGTACGGGCGGCCGTGGCCGGCCCGGCCGCAGTCGGGGCAGCGCTGGGCGAGGCCGATCGCCGCGGGCGGGCGGCCGGTGGCGCGGGCCGCGCCGAGGCGGAGCAGGAGCCGGGCGGCCAGGACGTCGTCCGCGCGGGCGGGGACGCGGACCGCGGCGAGCCGGCGCAGCTCCCAGGGTGCGAGGAGGTGCGGCCCGAGGCCGGGGGTGTCCAGGACCTCCCGGGTGGTCGCCACGACCACGAAGGCGCCGGGGGTCACGCGGAGGGGGCGAGGAAGCGTTCCTGGACGCGGGCGAGGGTGCGGAAGTCGTCGATGGTGACCTCCTGGAGGTCGATCGACGTGCCGGAGATGTCCTCCAGGAGGTCGATGAACTCCAGGAAGTCCATCGAGTCGATGAGCCGGGCCTCGATGAGGTCCTCGTGGACGTCGACGGGGCCTTCGAGGCCGGGGTTCTTGTCCTGGATCCAGGCGGTGACGCGGTCCATGGTGCGGTTCTCCATGTGGGTGGTCGTGCGGTGACGGCTCGCCGGTCGACGGCTCGTCAGCCGGGGGTGCCGTTGGTGGCGGCGGTGACGGTGGCGGCGGTGGCGGCTCGGACGCGGTCGAGGGCCTCTTCGGGGCCGCCGTGGGCGTGGAGCATGGCGTGGATCCAGCGTTCGAGACCGAAGGCGACGCAGGCGCTGTAGGCGGGGCCGTGGCTGCCGGCGCGGATGTCGAGGCGCTCGCCGAAGAAGTTGCGGTGGCGGTTGACGGAGGCGATGGCGGTGCCGTCGGGTGCGCTGTACTCGTGCTTGACGGGGTCGAGGGCCATCAGACGGGCCCGGGATCCGCCCTTGTCGTAGAAGGGGTCGTCGGCGGTGGCGCGGGTGAGGTCGAGGCCGAGGAGCGCGGCGGTCTCCTGGATGAACGCGCCGCCCCGCTCCAGGTGTTCGAGGGCACCTTCCTTGGTGCCGAGGTAGACGACCTCGCGCATGTGGAAGCCCCAGAGGCGGCGCAGGCCGTCGTAGTGGGTCTCGTTGCGGAAGCAGCGTCCGGCGGCGGAGAGCCGGAGGCCGTCCTCGCCGACGTCGGAGCCCTCCAGGGAGAGCAGCAGTCCGTAGCAGGTGGCGGAAGGAAGAAGGTAGCCGGTGGGTTCGAGGGACCGGTCACCGGGGGCCTGTCCGGCGGCGAGGAGGTCGTGGGCGTCGGGGGCGAACCGCCCCGCGGCGACGCCGAGATGGGGGAAGTTGCGGAAGTAGTCGAGGCGGGCGAGTCCCTCGGCGGCGAGCAGCGGCGGGCCGGTGACCTCGGGTGCGCCGAGCCGGGCGGCGAGCCCGCCGAGGAGGGCGTCGAGCGCGTCCAGCAGGGCGGTGTGCACCGGGTCCAGCGTGATCAGGCCCGGGCCCGGGCTCTTGAGGCCGGTGACAGGCGGGGTCGTGGCGCTGGGTGTGCTCATGGAACCGTTCCCTCTCGGCGTGGGCGGTCGGTCAAGGGTGTCGGTCGAGGGCGTCGGCGGTCCGGGCGGACGCGCCCGTCTCCCCTGTCGGTGTCGATGCCGGTGTCGGCGGAGCGGCGGGCAGGGCCCTGTGCGCGGTCGCCGTCGACCGGGGCGCAGCGGTCGTGCCGGGGTTCGACTGGTCGGGTCGGCGCCGGCTCTGCGCAAGGGGACAGTAGGCCAGCCGACCGCGGGTTGTCTAGACCAAAGATCATCCCCCAACAGGCCCGCCGGAAAGCGACTTTCGGGCAGACGGCCGACACGCGGGGCATACCGACGGGTCACTTGACACCAGTGATGGTCTACACCAATTCTGTCCCTCGTCCCCCGCGGGCTCCTCCCCCGTCACCGGGTCCGCGCCCCGACCCGCCTCGCCCCGGACCCGACCCGCCCGCGTCCCGCCACGCCCCGTCCCGCCGTGCCCCCGCACCCCCCAGCCCGCACGCCGTCCGACTCCCGCCTGGAGGGACCTGTGACCACGACGCCCGCACCCGCTCCCGAGCCCCCGGCTCCCGCCCCGCGCCGCCCCCGTACCCCGTACCTGCACCGCGCGGCCACCGAGCGCCCGTACTTCAGCGACGACGGCGAGTCCTACCTCGCCGCGACCACCCTGCGGGAGCTGAGGAAGACCCGGCCGCTGCGGGTGCTCTCCGAGGCGGACTTCGCGCACTGGCAGACGTACGGCTACGTCGTCGTGCGCGAGGCGATCACGGCCGAGGCGGCCCGCCGGCTCCTCGACTTCACCTGGGACTTCCAGGGGCTCGACCCCGAACGGCCGGAAAGCTGGTACGAGGACCGGCCGTTCCGCTCCGAGCTGGACCAGCAGCTGCACATCTACGGCTTCGTCGAGGCCTACCACCACCAACTGCTCTGGGACAGCCGCCAGTCCCAGCGGGTCTACGACGCGTTCGTCGACGTCTGGGACTGCGAGGAGCTCTGGGTCACCCTCGACCGGCTCAACCTCAACCCGCCCAACGTCCGCAACCGCGACCGTGCCCTCATCGAACCCACCGACCGGGGCTTCGACATCGAACTGCACTGGGACATCGACACCACGCTCGGCGTGCCGCCCCAGCGGGTCCAGGGCATCATCGCGCTCAACGACACCACCGCCGAGACGGGTGGCTTCCAGTGCGACCCGGAGCTCTTCCGGCGCTTCGAGGAGTGGAAGCTCGCCCAGCCCGAGGGCCGCGACCCCATCCGTCCGGACGTGGACCGGGCCGAGTTCCCCGTCGTGCGCCCCGACCTGCGCCCCGGCGACCTGCTGATCTGGAACGGTCTGCTCGCCCACGGGGTCGCCCGCAACACCTCGGCGGAGGGGGTCCGCGCCGTCCAGTACCTGTCGATGATGCCCGCCCTGGAGGAGCACGCGAAGCTGCGCCGCTCCCGCGTGGAGTCCTGGCGCCATCTGCGTACCCCACGCTGGAACCGCACCCTCGTCGGCGACCCGGTCCTGCACGAGTCCAAGCGCTACCCGACCGCCGAACTCACCCCGCTCGGAGCCCGGTTGCTCGGCCTCACCTCCTGGCACGAGAAGGACGGGTCCGGCGAGGCCACCGGCGACGCGGCCCGGCTCGACGCCCCGACCGCGCCGACCGCGCCGCACACACCGGCTGCGCCGACCCCACCGGCTGTGCCGAACGCACCGGAAGCGGCGAACGCACCGGACGCGCCCGCCGCATCGACCGCACCCACCGGGGAGCCTTCGTGCGCCGCGCCTGCCTGACCCTTCCCACCAACCGCGCGTGCACGGCGACGATCGCGTCGGTCGCCGAGGAAGCGGCGTACGGGGCCCGGGAGTTCGGCGTCGAGGTCCACCTGCTGATCCTCGACTCGTCGGCGCCCGCCGACCTCGCCGAGCACCGGGCGGCGGTCGCCGCCCTGCCGCCGGCGCCCGGGGTCGTCGTCCACCACCTCGACGAGGACCGGCAGCGCGCCTTCCTGCGGGAGGTCATCGCGGCGGCGGGGCTCGCGGGACCGGACCGGCTGCTCGACCTGATGCTCCCGGCCGGGGTGTCGTACGGCGCCTGCACCAACCGCGCCTTCCTGCTGGCCGAGGCGCTGGGCTGCGCCTCCGTGCACCGCCGCGACTCCGACAGCCGCTACCAACGTCTCGACGGTGAACCGGTCTTCCCGATCCACCACGAACTCGCCGCCCTGGGGCGGCGGGCGGCCGACGTGGCCGGCGCGGTCACCCGCAGCCGCCTCGACCCGCGCCTGGCCGACCGGACGGTCGTCCTCGCCGGCGCGTCCTTCATCGGCGAGCCCTCCGTGGACCTCGCCGAGCTCCGCGCCCTCGACCCCGAGGCGTACCGCGAGGTCGTCGGGCTGTCCGTACCCTCCGGCCATCCGGAGCTCTGGCGCCGGCACCTCGTCGACGAGGCCTTCCGGGGCGCCGGCACCACCCCGTTCACCACCGACACGACCACGCTGACGCTGGTCGGCCCCACCCGGGTCGACATGTGCAACGTCGCCCTCGGCCGGGAGGTGTACGGACGGGTCCCGCTGCCGCCCGCCACCGACACCATCGGGACCGACTACTTCCTCCTGCACCTGGTCCACGCCGCCGGGCTGCCCGGCGTCCTGCACAACCGGCACATCGTCAACTACTACACCGGCGAGCGCCGTTCGGACGAGGGCTTCCTCGCGTACCAGCTCCGCTTCGCCAAGTACCTCCTCGCCGCCGCCCACCTCGAAGCCGTGTACTCGGGCCTGACGGCCACCGGCGACGCGCTGCTCGACGAGCGCGGGCGGGTGCGGCCCTCCGTGGTCGCCGCCCTCGCCCGGGAGAGCGCCTTGATCGACCCGGCCGGCAACGCGGCCCGGCTCGACGTCCTGGACCGCCGCTACCGCTCGCTCGGCGGCCGGTACGCGACCGCCGCCGGCCGCTTCGCCGAGCGGCGCGCACGGCTCCTCGCCGAAGCCCGCTCCGACATGGCCGACTTCGCCCTGCTCGTCGACGCCTGGGCCGCCCTGACCGCGCACGCGAAAGGCACCGCCGTGAACCACCTCCCGACCCGCGGACCCTCGCCCGCCCCGGCCGTGACGCCATGACGACCACCCCCGCACCGGCCACCACCGCCGACGGCGTCACGGCGGCCCGCACCGTGACCGTGACCTACACGGGCGGCGGTGCGCGCCGGGGCCCGGTCACGATGGGCCAGGCCAACATGATCCGCTGCATCCTGCGGGACGAACCCGCGTCCATCAACATCCACGACGTGTGGCCGGTCCCCGACGGCACCGGGATGGACCGCGCCCTCGGCGCCCTCGCGGACCTCGCCGTCCGCCACGAGGCACTGCGCACCACGTTCCCGTACGAGGAGGGCAGCGGAGCCGTCCCGGCCGAGCAAGTCGTTGCCTCCGAAGGCGAGTTCACCGTCACCGTCCTCGACCACGACGAGCTCCCCGAGGACCCCGACGCCTACGCGGAGGCGGTGGCCCGCGCGGCCCGCGACACCCGCTTCCGTCTCGACCTCGACTTCCCGCTGCGGCTGCGGATCATCGCCCGCGCCGGACGGCCCGTGCGCGTCGCCCTGGCCGCCAGCCACGCGGTCACCGACGGCAGCGCCCTCGGCGTCCTCCGCGACGACTGGCTCGCGCTGCTGGCGGGCGAGCCGCTCCCGCCGGTCACCGCGCTCACCCCGCTCGACCTCGCCGCCGAGGAGAACAGCCCGGCCGGCCGGCGCAAGTCGGCCGCCTGCCTCGCCCATTGGGAGACGATCCTGCGCACCGGCCCGCAGGCCATGTTCGCCGAGGACGGCGCCACCGGCACGGAGACCGACACCCCGGGGCTCACCCTCCGCTCGGCGCGCGGCGCCCGGGCGCTGGCCGCCGCCGCCCGGCGCACCGGCGCCCTGCCCGGCACGGTGCTGCTCACCGCCTGGTGCCTGGTCACCGCCCACCGGGCGGGCCAGTCCGTGTGCGTGGCGGCCGTGCCGACCGCGAACCGCTTCCAGCCGAAGCTCGCCCGCTCGGTGAGCACCCTCTCCCAGGACGCCCTGCTCGCCCTCGACGTCCGCGCGCCGTCCTTCGACGCGCTGCTCGCCAAGGCCTGGGGAGCGGCGATGAACGCCTACCGCCACAGCCGCTTCGACGCGCTCGACCTGTGGGAGCTGATCGGCCGGGTCACCACCGAGCGGGGCAGCCACTTCACGCGCGACGTCGTCTTCAACGACATCAGCGCCCTGCCCACCACCCTCGCCGGCGCGGCCGCGCCCGACGGGGACGCCCCCGAGCTCGAACTCGCCTGGGGCGGCGGCCAGTCGCTGCCGACCCGGCTGCTGACCTTCGTGTACGAGACGGAGCCGGTCCTGCGCCTGGCGACCTGGGCCGACCCGGCGCTCTTCCCCCGGGCGGCGGCCGAGGAGCTGGTCACCGGTCTGGTGCGGCTCCTGGAGGCCGTCGCGGAGACCGACGTACCGCTGGACACACCGGGGCCGCTCACCGAGGTGACGGGGGTCCGTCCGGTGGCGCGCGGTCCGGAGTGGACTCGGGTGGACGGCTGCTGGGTCTCCCCCGCCGCCGTCGCCGCCGCCCTGACCGAGGCGCTGCGGGGGCGGCCGGTCGAGGTCGTGCTGGAGGAGGAGGCCGGTGCCGCCGACGGCGTCGGCCGTCGCCTCGCCGCGTACATCGGGGCGGACGAGCGGTCCTGGCCGGAGGAGGAGTGGACGCCGAGGCGGGCGCACTCCGCGCTGATGGACGTCCTGCCGGGCCGGCCCGGGGTGCTGGCCCCGCACCGGTACGTGTTCGTCGAGGGCCCACCGCGGCAGCCCGCCGCGGCGCGGCGGATTCTCAGGGAAGGGACCGGCCGGGAGCCGGGAGATGCCACATGACCACGGATGACACCGTCGCGGCGGGCGGAACGGCGGCTCCGCCGTCCAGCCCCTGGCGGTCGCCCCGCTTCCGGCTGTTCTTCACCGCGCGCAGCGCCTCGCTCCTCGCCGACGGCATGCTGATGGTCTCCGTGACCACCTCGGTCCTCGGCGCCGGCTTCGGGGCGACCGGCGTGGGTTACGCGCTCGCCGCCTGGATGGCGCCGATCGTGGTGCTCATCCTCTTCGGCGGGGTGCTCGCCGACCGGTTCACCCCGCAGGTGATGATGGTCGGCGCGGACGCGGTCCGGGTGGTGACGATGCTCGTCATGGCCGCGCTCTTCGCCGGCGGCGGGGTACGGCTCTGGCAGATCATGGCCCTGATGGGGGTGAGCGGCGCGGCGACCGCGATGTTCCAGCCGGGGCTCGCGAGCATCGTGCCCCGGGTCGCCGAGGACATCCAGCGCGCCAACGCGCTGCTGCGCATCTCCGAGTCGATGGCCACGCTCATCGGCCCCGGCCTCGCCGGTTTCCTGGTGGCGTACTGGGATCTCGCCGGTTCGTTCGTGGTGATCGCGGCGGCGTACGCCGTCAGCGCGGGCGGGCTCCTGCCCCTGCGCCGGCTCGCGGCCGGCAGGGCGGAGAAGGGCAGTGCGGGCGAAGGCGACGCCGTCGACGAGACCGACGATCCGATGTGGCGGCGGCTCGCCACCGGCTGGCACGAGTTCCGGTCCCGCACCTGGCTGTGGGGGGTGATCTCGCTGTGGGCGGTGTACGGCCTGTTCGTCTTCGGCCCGTCGCTTCCGCTGGGCGCGGCGCTGCTCACGGAGCAGCACGGCGCCACCGGTTACGGCTGGATCGCCTCGGCCGACGGCCTCGGCACGATCATCGGCGGCCTGCTCGGCATGCGGGTCCGGCCGCGCCGGCCGCTGGTGGCGGGCGTCTGCGCGATGTTCTTCTTCGCGCTCAACCCGCTGGCCCCGGCGCTCGGCTGGAACTTCACGCTCACGGCGGTGACGGGCATGGTGGCCGGCTGCGGCTTCGCGTTCTGGGGCGTGATGTGGGCGACCAGCGTGCAGTCCCACATTCCGCTGGCCGTACTGAGCCGGGTCTCCGCGTACGACATCGCCGGCTCGATCATGGTGATCCCGCTGGGCCGGGCCCTGGCCGGTCCCGTGGCGGAGTCGTTCGGCGCGGACCGGGTGCTGCTCTTCTCCTCGGCGGTCTCGTTCGTCCTGCTGGGCGCGATGCTCTGCGTCCCGGCCATCCGGGGCCTCACACGGCTCGACCACCCGAAGCGGGACGCGGCGCCGGATCCGGATCCGGGTCCGGCGCAGATGCGGAAGCCGGTACGGGAGCCGGAGCGGGAGCCGGAGCGGGAGCCGGTACGGGAGCCGGGGCGGGTGGCGGACGAGGAAGCCTCGACCGCAGCCGAAGCCTGAGACGACCGCCGTACTCCTACGGACCCGACGCGGCCGCCTCACACCCACGGGCCCGGCCGGACGGTGGTCCGGCCGGGCCCGGCGGGTGTCACTCCCAGTCGTCCCAGGACGGCTCGGGCTCGTCGTCGCCGAAGAAGAGCGGCTCGTCCTCGGGAGGCGCGGTCGCGGCGGCGGGACGGGCAGCGGGCTGGGCCGGGCGCGCGGGCCGGTCGGAGCGCCCGGCCGGCGCGGAGGTACGCGGCGTACCGGCGGCTCGGGCGGCCGGCTGGTCGGCCGCCTCGGGCTCCGCACCGGCCGGGGTCGCGTCCGCCTCGGGCGCCGGGGCGGACCCGCCGCCCGCCGCTCCGACGAACTCGGCGAGGGCCTCCAGGACCCCCTCCCCGTACTTGGCGAGCTTGGCCTCGCCGACGCCGCCGACCGTGCCCAGCTCGGCGACGCTCCCCGGCAGGCTGGTCGCGATCTCGCGCAGCGTGGCGTCGTGGAAGACGACGTACGCGGGCACGCCCTGCTCCCGCGCGGTGGCCGCGCGCCAGGCCCGGAGGGCCTCGAAGACGGGCACGGCGGCGGCGGGCAGGTCGACGGGGACGCGGGACTTGCCGGACTTGCCGCCGCTCTCCTTGCGCGGGGCGGCGGCCTTGGCGGCCTCCTTGCGCATCGGGACCTGGCGCCGGCCGCCGAGGACGTCGCCGCTGGCCTCGGTGAGGACGAGGGTGCCGTAGTCGCCCTCCACGGCGAGCAGGCCCTGGGCGAGGAGCTGGCGGATCACCCCCCGCCACTCGGGCGTGCCGAGGTCGGCGCCGATGCCGAAGACGGACAGGGTGTCGTGGTCGAACTGGAGGACCTTGGCGGTCTTCTTGCCCTGGAGGATGTCGATGATCTGGCCGGCGCCGAACTTCTGGCGCCGCTCGCGGGCCAGCCGCCACACCGTGGAGAGCAGCTTCTGCGCGGCGACCGTGCCGTCCCAGGACTCGGCGGGGGTCAGACAGGTGTCGCAGTTGCCGCAGGGCCCGGACTCCTGGCCGAAGTAGGCGAGCAGCCGGACGCGCCGGCACTCGACGGTCTCGCAGAGGGCGAGCATGGCGTCGAGGTGGGCGGCCAGGGCCCGCCGGTGGTTCTCGTCGCCCTCGGAGCCGTCGATCATCTTGCGCTGCTGGACGACGTCCTGCAGGCCGTACGCGAGCCAGGCGGTGGCGGGCTCGCCGTCACGTCCGGCGCGGCCGGTCTCCTGGTAGTAGCCCTCGACGGACTTGGGCAGGTCGAGGTGGGCGACGAACCGGACGTCGGGCTTGTCGATGCCCATGCCGAAGGCGATGGTCGCGACGACCACGACGCCGTCCTCGCGGAGGAAGCGCGCCTGGTTGGCGGCGCGCGTCGCGGCGTCCATGCCCGCGTGGTACGGGATGGCGTCGACGCCGTTCTCGGCGAGGAAGGCGGCGGTCTTCTCCACGGAGGACCGCGACAGGCAGTAGACGACCCCGGCGTCCCCCGCGTGCTCGGTGCGGATGAGGTCGAGGAGCTGCCGGGTCGGGGTGTTCTTGGCGGCGATCCGGTACTGGATGTTGGGCCGGTCGAAGCTGGCGACGAAGTGCCGGGCCTCGTCCAGGCCGAGCCGGGTGGCGATCTCGCCGTGGGTGGCCTCGGTGGCCGTCGCGGTCAGCGCGATCCGCGGCACCTTCGGCCACCGCTCGTGGAGCATGGACAGCGCGAGGTAGTCGGGCCGGAAGTCGTGGCCCCACTGGGAGACGCAGTGGGCCTCGTCGATCGCGAAGACGGAGACCGTGCCCCGGTCGAGCAGCCGCTGCGCGCCCTCGGTGCGCAGCCGCTCGGGGGCGAGGTACAGGAGGTCGAGCTCACCGGCGAGGAAGGCCTGCTCGACGGTCTGCCGCTCGTACGGGTCCTGCGTCGAGTTGAGGAAGCCCGCGCGGACCCCGAGCGCGTTCAGCGCGTCCACCTGGTCCTGCATCAGCGCGATCAGGGGCGAGATCACCACGCCCGTGCCGGGCCGCACAAGCGCCGGGATCTGGTAGCACAGCGACTTGCCGCCACCGGTCGGCATGAGCACGAGGGCGTCGCCGCCGGCCACCACGTGCTCGATGATCTCCTGCTGCTCGCCCCGGAAGGAGCTGTAGCCGAAGACCCGGTGGAGCACTTCCAGCGCGTCGGAGGGACCGTCGGGACTCGGCGAGGAGGAGGTGTCGGAAGAAGCGTCGATGAGGGCCACCCGAAAAGCCTAGCCGCCCGCGCCCCTCCCCCGGGCCGCCCGCCGCAGCCTGTGGACAACTTCCCGGACCCCCGCTCCACCGGGACAAGGACCGCGGCCGCCTCGATACTGGGAAGGGCACCCTCCCTCCCCGAGAGAGGAACCGGCTCATGTCCCGGAAGACCGCCCAGCAGCCGCACGGGCCCGCGACCGTCACGGTCAAGGGGCGGGACATGCGACTGCGGAACATCGGGTTCCTGCTGATCGCCGCGCTCGCCGTCTGGTTCATCGCCGCCAACACCGGATCCGTCACGATCCGGCTGTGGATCCCGACGGTCACGCTCCCGCTCTGGATCGTGCTGACCGTGACGCTGCTCGTCGGCATCGTCCTGGGCCTCTTCATCGCCCGCCGACGGGCCTCCCGGCGCTGAGCCCGTACGGCCCCTCGGCGGCGGGCGCTCAGGAGGCCGAACCGAGCGCGTCGACGAGGACGGCCTCCAGCTCGGCGGCGACGCGGTCCAGCGGCTCGGGGCTGCGCTTGGCCCGGCACAGGGCGACGGAGCCCTCGACGGACGCGACGACGAGGGTCGCGACCCGGGCGGCCCGCTCCGCCTCGACACCACGGGCGCGCAAGGAGGCACCCAGCAGCCCCTCCCACTCGCCGAACACCTCGGCGGCGGCCTCCAGGACGGACGAGCCCCCGGGCTCGGCGGGCTCCTCGATCGCCACCGCGAGGACCGTACAGCCGGCCCGGAAGCCGGTGCCGACGACGATCGCGCGCCACATCTCCAGGAGGGCGCGCAGCCCGGCGACGGGCTCCTCGGACACCCGCTCCCGCAGCACGCGCGCGACGACCTCCCCCGCGTACCGCACGGCCTCGGTGGTCAGCTGCTGCTTGCCGCCGGGGAAGTAGTGGTAGGTGGAGCCGAGCGGGGCCTTGGCGTGCTTCGCGGTCTCCCGGATGCTCGTCGCGTTGAGCCCGCGCCGGCGGATCATGTCCGCCGCACCGGCGACGATCCGCTCCCGCGCGGGCGGACTGGCCTCGGTCACGACTGCTCCTCCTCGGCGGCGACCCCGAACGGCGCCGATCGCCCCACTCTACTTCGATCACACCTGCTCAGCCCGGGCCCGGCGGTACGCCCCCGGCGCGCCCTCATCCCTTCCTTCCTCCGGCGGCCGACGACGCCGAAGTCCGGATAGTGAGACGACTTTCCCACCGCAGAGGCCCTGTGCCACGATCACCGGCATGCAGCGCCAGCTCATTATCAGCACCGGCGTGCCGGCACGGGACTGACCCGGGAGCGATCCTCCCCGGACGGCCCACCGCCCGCACGCAGACCTCTCGCATTCCGCGAGGGGTCTTCTTGTTTTCCGCCACCAGCGCCTCGCCACCGCCCCTCGGCCCACCCGCCCGGCAGACAGGAACGCCCGACATGGCTCACGGAACCCTTCACGTCACCCCCTCCACCCACCAGCCGTACGTCGGCGTCGGCATCGGCGTCGGCGTCTCCGGGCGACGTGACGAGGCGGACGCCGGCCGGGAGGTCCCCGGTCGCACGCTGACGCTCACCCTGGACAACACTCCTGCCGCCCTGCGCCGGGTCACCTCCGTCCTCGGCACCATCCCCGTGACCCAGCTGTCCTACGCCTCCACGACCTCCCCCTGGGCCACGGCCCGGATCACCGTCCCGAGCGCCGACGCCGCCCGCGCCCGCAACAAGCTCGACCGTCTGGTCGACGTCCTCTCCGTCGACGTCCTCCCCGTGGAAGTCCTCCCCGTGGAAGTCCACTCCGTCGAAGACACCACCCCGGCGGGCTCCTCCCTCGGGTGACACGTCCGCCACCGTGGAACGGACGCGCTCGGGCGCCCCTGCTCATCCCTCCGTAGCGCCGTGCTCCGCGCCGATGAGCTGTTCCGTCCAGATCGTCTTGCCCGACGCGTCGTAGCGGCTGCCCCATCGCGTGGTGACCTGGGCGACCAGGAAGAGTCCCCGGCCGCCCTCGTCGTCGTTGTGGGCGCGGCGCAGCCGGGGCTGGCTCTCGCTGGAGTCGGACACCTCGCACACGAGCACATGGTCGCGTACCAGGCGCAGGACGATGTCGCCCCTTGCGTAGCGGACGGCGTTGGTGACGAGCTCGCTGACGACCAGCTCGGTGGCGAAGACGTTCTCGTGGAGCCCCCAGTCGGTCAGCCGGGCGACGGCGACCTCCCGGGCCTCGGCGACGGCGGCGGGATCGGGCGGGAAGCGCCACTGGGCGACGGAGTCGCCGGGAACGGCACGGGCGCGGGCGAGGAGCACCGTGATGTCGTCGGACCGCTCGGCCGCCTGCCGCGCCTGGTCCACGAGTTCCTCGCCGATCTCCCGCAGCGGGCGTCCGGGGCGGCAGGCCCCGCGCAGGCTCGCGGCGAACTCCGCCTCGGCGTCGGCCGGGGGGCTCACCGGGGCGCGCCGGCCCCGGCGCACGATGCCGAGGAGGCCGTCGCTGCACATCGCCAGCACGCTGCCCGGGGACAGCGGTACCTCTGTGACCTCGAAGGGCACCCCGCCGACGCCGAGTGGAGGCCCGGGCGGGACGTCGACGACGTCGGTGGTGCCGTCGGGGTGGACGACGACGGGGGGCGGATGACCGGCGCTGGCGAGACGGCACAGCCGGCCGACCGGGTCGTAGACGGCGTACAGGACCGAGGCGCCCAGGGTGTCGGGCTGGTCGGACTCCGCCGCCATGCGCTGGACCAGGTCGTCGAGCCGGACCAGCAGTTCGTCGGGGGCGAGGTCCAGGTCGGCCAGCGTCTGGACGGCGGTGCGGAGCCTGGCCATGGTGGTGCTGGCCTTCAGGCCGTGCCCGATGACGTCGCCGACCACGAGGGCCGTGCGCAGCGAGGACAGGGCGATCACGTCGAACCAGTCGCCGCCCACCCCGACCTCTCCCGGGGGAGGCAGGTAGATGCCCGCCGTCTCCGCCGCCGCGGTGCTGGACGACACCGGCGGGAGGAGGCTTCGCTGGAGGGTCTCGGCCACCCGGTGCTCGCGGGTGTAGCGGCGGGCGTTGTCGATGCCGAGTGCGGCCCGGGTGATGATCTCCTTGACGAGTTTGGCGTCGTGGCCGGTGAAGGCGTACGGGCGCCTCGTCCGGAACACCTGTACGTAGCCGAGCACCCGGCCTTGGGCGACGAGGGCCGCGCCGATCGAGGCGTGCAGGTCACGGGGCACCATCCGGGCCGCCTGCGGCACGTCGCCCAGGAAGCCCAGATAGTTCTTGAGGTCGTTGGACACGAGGACGGTACCCCGCTCCAGCTCGCGGAAGCCCGGCTGGTCGGGGACCGCCGGCAGGATCTCGTCCACCTGGACCAGGTCGGACGGCCAGGCCCCGTGGGCGTGTTTGGCGGCGATGCGGCGGAAGTCACCGCGCAGCCCATGGACGCGGAGCGGTGGCTCGGCGCCCTGCAGCGCCGCCTCGGAGATCTCCACCGCCGCCAGGTCTCCCAGTGCCGGGACGAGGGTGTCGACCAGCCCCTCCGCGGTGCGGCGGATGTCCAGCTCGTCACCCGCGCGGGAGGCCCGGTACACCAGGTTGAGGCGGCGCCCCGACTCGTAACGCTCGGTGACGTCCACGAGGGACGTGAAGGCACCGCTGATGTCGCCCCGCAGGTCGTGGAGCGGGGCCGCGGTCAGCGAGTAGACCAGGTCGGACTGGTCCGGCCGGGGCGCGCGCAGGACGCCCGCGGCTCCCACCACGGGGCGCCCGGTCTCCATGACCTGGCGCAGCAGGTCCTCACCGGTACCGTTGCCGTCCATCATCGGCATGTCGCACAACCGGTCACGGCCGCCCGCGCTGAAACGGCCGGCCCGCCGGACGGCGGGACTCCACCGGCGCAGTCGCAGGTCACGATCGACGAGGGCCACCTGCCAGGCGTCCTGTTCGAGGACCGTCCGCGGCATCGAGGTGTCGTCGCCCCAGGCCGTGAGAGCGTCCACGGGCAGCCCCCACGCGAGGACGGTCGAGTCGCCCATCGGCAGCAGCCTGATCCAGACGTCCACGCACGCGCCGTCGACGCGCCGCAGCGCCAGAACGTGCCCGCCCGGCGCCCCGGAGGCTCGCCCCCCACACGGTGGGCGGGGTGCCACGAGCGCCCGCGCGGGGCGTCCGATCACGTCCGCGTCGGCGTACCCCAGCAGTTCGGCGGCCTCGCGCGTCCACCCGGCGAGGGCGCCCGTTCCGTCGATGACGGCGGCGACCGCGCTGTCGAGGGGCGCGGGAGGGACGCTTGATGCCACGCGGGACACACCCATCCGACCACCTGGCCTCTGTCGTGGCGACAGCATCAGTCTCCGGCACGTCCCTCGGCCCGGCAAACGCGTCCGGCGTCACGCAGCGGCCGCGCGAGGCTACCCCCTCACCTCACGTCCCCTCCCATGAGGGCTCAGCCCTGTCGGCCCGGATCACCACGCTCCGACTGCTCTCCCGGCGGTCCGGGCACCGGCGGAGGCACGCGCAGGGCGACCACGGCCATGTCGTCGTCGCTGTCTTCGGCGGGCATCTCGGCCAGGAGCGCGTCGCAGAAGGCGTCCAGGGGCAGTCGGGAGGCGTCGAAGGCGTGACGGCGCAGGCGCTCCAGGCTGACGTCGATGTCCTCGTGACGGCGTTCGACGAGTCCGTCGGTGTACAGCAGCAGTGTGGATCCCGGCGGCAGCTCTTCGGTCACGGTGTCGTAGTGGGGATCCGGGGCGAGGCCGAGGAGCGGGCCCTGGGCGACGGTGAGGAAACGGGAGGTTCCGTCGGCCTCGACGAGCAGCGGGGGCGGATGTCCGGCTACGGAGTACTGCAGGGCGAAACGTCCTGGTGCCGGCCGTTCCACCCTGCCGAGGACGCAGGTCGCGGTGCACTCCAGGTAGAGGGTCTGCACGGACTGGTCCAGGCGGCGCAGGACGGAGCCCGTCGACTCCTGGCGCCCCAGGGCCAGCCCGCGCAGCATGTTGCGCAGCTGACTCATGGTGACCGCGGCGGGCAGGTCGTGGCCCGTGACGTCCCCGATGGTGAGCACGAGGCTCCCGTCGGCGCGCTCGAAGGAGTCGTACCAGTCCCCGCCGATCTGGGCCGCGGCGTTGCTGGGCCGATACCGGACGGCGACCTCCAGGTCGGGCACGGCCGGCGGCTCGGTGAGCAGGCTGCGCTGGAGCGCGAGCGCCACCTGCTTGGTCCGCTGGTACTCGAGCGCCCTGCCGAGTGGCGCGTGGGCCCGCTCCAGCAACAGGCCCAGAAGTTCCGTCTCCGCCTGCCCCAGAGGCGTACGGTCTCCGCTCACGGAGGCGGTGACGAGCGCGGCCACCGTGCCCTCCACGACGACGGGCAGGAGGATCACGCTGTTCGCTGCGGGCGGGAGCCACGGCTCGGTGTCCGACGGGGCGAGTTCGGGCGGGGGCCTGCCGGCCGGGAAGACGGCGTGCACCGGGCTGCGGTGCTCGACCGCGCGCAGCAGGGGACCGTCGGGGCCCAGGTGTTCCACCCGGTGCGGGGGGAGTTCGGGCAGGTCAGGCCGGGTGGTGGCGACGACGCGCTCGGCGGACCGGGTACCGCCGGGGTGCGGAAGCGCCTCCGTCAGCAGATAGACACTGCAGCTGTCGGCGACGGCGGGTACGACCACGTGGGTGAGCGCCGCGAGCAGTTCGTCCAGTTCCGCGATTCCCGCGGTGGCGGCGATCGCCCGGGCGATCAGCTCGTCACGCCGGGTCTCCTGCCACTCCTGCTCGACGTCCGTGCAGGTACCGACCCACTCCAGCACCCTGCCGCGGTCCAGGACCGGTGCCGCCTCGACGGCGACATGCCGGTACGCCCCGTCGGACATGCGGACGCGGTAGGTGGTCGTGAAGCGCGCGGGTACCTCGACAAGAGCCGTTTCCCAGTCCCGGACGACGGACGCCCGGTCCTCGGGGTGGAGCGCCTCGGTCCAGCCGTCGCCCCGGTACTCCTCCCAGGTCTGGCCGGTCATCAGTTCCCAGCCGGGACTGCGCTCGACCACGCCGCCCTCCGCGGCGATCACCCAGATCGCCTGCGAGCCGGCGGCGACGAGGCTTGCGTACCGCAGCAGGGCGAGCCGGCGTTGCTCCGACAGGACGCGGATCCGCTCGACGGCGGCGACCTGCTCGGTGACGTCCAGCATCACGGCCAGCACTCCGTGCGATCCGTCGGCCGAGGTCAGCCTGGACAGGGCACACGTGAGGTGGCGCAACGGCTCCCCGTCGGCCCCCGGGCGGGGCAGGCGCACCGGAGCGGCCGGGAGCACCTCCGACCGGCCCGTGGCGAGCACACGGTCGAGGACCTCGGAGAAGTCGGTCGGAGACGTGCCGGACGTGCCGGACGTGCCGGGAAGGAATTCGCGGAGCGGCGCGCCGAGGGGGTGGGGGTGGTCACCGAACATCTCACGGTGGGCCGCGTTGCGGTACGTGATGCGGTGCTGCGGCCCATGGGTGACGATCACCGCCGCCGGCGTGGAGTCGCAGGCGTCGGGGCCGATCACGGACCGCGAACCGTCCTGCCCCACGCGCACCACCGATGCTTCCGGACGACAGCCCTGTTGCCGGCTCCGGGACCTCGCCCCGATGAGACCATGATGCGCCTGCCCGGCGGCTTCGGGGGCCGGGCGGTCCCTCGTCCCGCCCCTCCGCACCGCTGCCCGCGCCCGGTGTCGCCCCCGACAGCCGCCCCTGCCGGGGGAGGTGTCGAGACGGCGGAATCCAGGGCGGCGCGCTGGGCCGACCGTGTCGTCACCGACAGGGGACGTGCCCGGGGGCTGCGCCCGCGCGGCAGCCGCCTTCTGCGTACTCCGGTCACCAGGTGCCGTGGTGGGACAGGTTCAGGGCCAGAGCGGCGACGGGCAGACAGAAGAAGACGGCCCAGGCACCGAGCTGGTAGTCGCCGGCCCGAAGGTGGACCCACAGCGCGCCGAGGAAGTACAGCACGAGGCCCGTGGCCGCGGCAGTGCCCAGCAACGGCACGGCGAACCCGGCCACCAGTCCCAGGGCCCCCAGGCCCAGCATGGTGCCGAGCCAGCGCATCCAGGACCGGGGGACGCCCATTTTGTCGGCCTGGCTCTTCGGATAGTCGTGACCGACGAGGTTGGCGATGGCGGCCGAGCCGTTGACGACCGAGGTGAGGACGGTGACCACGACGTAGGTGGCGAACACGGGAAGCTCCTTCTGCTGCGCGGAAACGGTGATCGTTCACCTCCTTGACCGCACGGCACCTCTCGATCTGACACCTTCGCCCGGGGAGTCTCCACGGAGTTCCCTCCCCTTCGCCCCGCCCCGCCCGGCGGCGTGGTCCGGCATCGTGACGGCCCGGCGCGTCGCCCGCCCCACGGACCGGCACCGCACCTCGCCGACCGGCTCGTCTCCCGGGCGCCTCCTCCAGGTGCGGGTATCCGGAGACCACGAACTCGTCGGTGCCGAGCCGGTGGTACTCGGCGATCCACTCGGCCACCCCGGCGCGGCCGCCGACCGGGGCGGCGCCCGCGCCGCCGCGCACCAGGCCGATGCCGGCCCACAGGCTGGGATCGATCTCCAGGTCGTCCCGGCCGCCGCCGTGCAGGGCGGGCCGCTACCCTTCGGACTCGCCACGGGCCAGGCCGCTCTGCACGGCGGCGGCCGGGACTTGCCTGACCAGTGGTCAGGCAAGCCGGCAAGAGGTCAGCATCGATCCGACCAGACCTTGTCACGCACGCCTGGACCGGAGAATCCGCTCAGTCCCTCACGGGCCCCAGCGGACCCCCGCGCCCCGACCGGGCCAGGCAGGGGTCGGGGACCTCGCATGCGGGCCGCCGCTTCGAGCGCGGCCCGCGCGAGCGCACGTTTTCCCAGGTCAGCGCACCCGTCCGCGCGGCTTCAGCGGGGTGGCGGGCAGCTCCGGGGCGGTCAGCGGAGCACCGTCGTAGCCTTGCACCTCACCGAACCGCGAACCCTTCTCCCAGTCGTCGCGCGCCTGTACGATCTCGTCACCGGACCGGCCGACGAAGTTCCACCACATGACAATCTCCTCCTCGAAGGGCTCGCCGCCGAGGAGCATCAGGCCCGCGTCGGAGGAGGCGCGGAGGGGGAGGTGGGTGCGGCCGCAGCCGAGGTAGAGCATCGAGCCGGGGAGGACGGGGACTCCGTCGACGTGCGCCTCGCCGGACATGGAGAGGACGGCGTACTCGAAGTCCGGGTCGAGCGGCAGCTCGGTCTCGGTGCCGGCGGCGAGGGCGAGGTCGGCGCCGACGAGGGGCGTGTACGTCGTCCCCGGCGAGGTCGCGCCGTCGAGGGAGCCGAGGATGACCGTGGCGGTGAGGCCGGGCGCGGTGACGCGGGGCAGGTCCGCGTGGTGCTGGAAGTGCGGCTCGACGTGCCGGTGGGCGTCGGGCAGGGCGACCCACAGCTGGGCGCCGTGCAGGAAGCGGGCGTGCGGGCGGGGGCTCTCCTCGGAGTGGGAGATCGCCCGGCCGGAGGTCATCAGGCCCAGCTCGCGGGGGCGGATCGTCTGGAGGCTGCCGGTCGAGTCGCGGTGCAGGACCTCGCCCTCGTGCAGCCAGCTGACGGTCTGGAGACCCATGTGCGGGTGGGGCGGCACCTGCATGCCGGGTTCGTCGGCGATGTCGTCGGGGCCGTAGTGGTCGACGAAGGCCCACGCGCCGACCATCCGGCGGCCGAGGTTCGGCAGCAGGCGCCGCACCTCGGTCGACTCGCCCAGCCGGACGCGCCGGGGGCTGAGGAGTTCGCGTACGGGCTCGGCGACGACGAAGCCGCGGCCACCGCACACGGCGAGCTCGGCCTGGCGGTCGAGATTGCTCATCGGGGATCGACACCTCTCCAGTGGGGGGACATCAAGGAGCATCCTAGAAGTGGAATGTTCAACTAGTCTTGGGTGTTGACGAGGGCGGACCACCCCACAGGGTGGCAGATCCGGCACCCCGGAACAGGGAGAGCAAGTGAGCGACACGTACTACGAGTTCGGAACGGCCGCCGATCGCTGGAGCCGCGCGCAGCTGTTCTTCGACGCGAAGGAGTACCAGACCGCCGTCCGCATCCTGCGCGGCCTCGTCGCCGAGCACCCGGACCAGACGGCCCAGCGGCTGCTGCTCGCCCGCGCCTACTACCACTCCGCCCAGCTGAAGCCCGCCGAGACCGAGCTCCGCGCCATCCTGGAGCGCGACCCGGTGGAGCACTACGCCCGACTGATGCTCGGCCGCACGCTGGAGCGCCAGGGCCGCCAGGACGAGGCCGCCCCGCACCTGCGGATGGCCGCGGCGATGAGCGGCGAGCTGCCGTCCTGACGACGGGGCGCACGCGCGCGTGGAGGCCTCGCCACGGGACGCCCTGACGCGGAACTGATACCCCTACACGGTATGGTCGGGCCCAGGAGGACCTGATCATGCCCACAGCCCGGCCGCACGACGTCAAGCGAGCGGGAGGTGCCCTCGCGCACCTCCTGCTCGTCGTCGTGCTCGCGCTCGGGGTGTTCATGATGCATTCCGTGGGCCATCCCGAGGGCCCCGCGGCAGGCGCTTCCACGACGGGCGCGGCGCACGCCGGCGCCCCCGGTGCCCCCGGCGGCGCTCCGGCCGCCGACGGCCACGGTTCGCCGCGGCCGGACGACGGGCACGCGCCCGGCTCCGGGATGGACATGACCACGCTCTGCGTGGCCGTCCTCGCCGTCTGGCTGCTCGCCGGCCTCGTCCGGGCCGCGCTCGGCCGCCGCCCCGACTGGCTCGTCCTTCTCCTCGCGCGCCTCGCGCCGGCGCTCGCGCCGCACGCCCCGCCGCGCCGCCCTCCCGACCTCGCCCGGCTGTCCGTCCTGCGGATCTAGGCCGTACCACCCCGCCGCGGGCCGCTTCACGCCGCCCGCGCGCCCACCGGTACAGCCCACACCCCGTACGTACAGCACACGAGGAATCACCATGCGTACTTTCCGCAAGCGCACCACCCGCGCCCTCGGCCTGACCGGCGCCTTCGCCGCGGCCACCCTGCTCCTCGCCGCCTGCGGCAACGACGACTCCATGAGCGGCATGGACCACGGCGGTACGTCCTCCGCCACCGCCGCCGCCCCGTCCGCCTCCGGGACCTTCAACGACGCCGACGTGATGTTCGCGCAGATGATGATCCCCCACCACGAGCAGGCCCTGGAGATGGCCGAGCTCGCCGACGGACGCGCCGAGGACGCCGACGTGAAGAAGATCGTCGCGGCCGTCGAGAAGGCGCAGGACCCCGAGATCCGGAAGATGAAGGCGTGGCTGAAGGGCTGGGGCAAGCCCGAGTCCGCCGGAATGAACCACGCCATGGCCGGGATGATGTCCGAGCAGGACATGAAGGACCTGGCCGCCGCGAAGGGCAAGGACTTCGACCGCACGTTCGCGGAGTTGATGATCGCCCACCACGAAGGCGCGGTGGAGATGGCGAAGGCCGAACAGAAGGACGGCGGAAACGCGGAGGCGAAGGCCTTGGCCGGCGAGGTCGTCGCGGCTCAGACGGCGGAGATCGCCGAGCTGAGGAAGATCCTCGACCGGCTCTGAGGCTCGTCGGTCCGGATGGTGGGTCAGTGTTTTGGATCCACCATCCGGTATCTCGTATCCAGTATCCGTGCCTCGTGATCCGTGATCCGTGATCCGTGATCCGTGATCAGGCCCGGCCCTTGGTCGACCTGCAGACCCGCTCCGGCTACTCGGGGGGCGGGCCCGGGATTCGAGATCCCGGATCCCGGATTTTGGATCCCGGATTTTGGATCCACGATCCGAATTTTGGATCCGGGATCTCGCCTCCAGAATCCCGGATCCCCGGCTCCGCCCCCGGGATGCAACCTCCGAGATCCAACATCCAGGCTCCCGAGTCCGGGATCTCGGATCTCGGATCCAATCTTCCGCACTCTCTCCGTCACCTCCCCGCGAACGAAAGAATCATGACCACCCTCCGCCTCCCCCGATCTGCGGCCGCCTCCACCGCCGTCCTCGCTCTCGCCCTCTCTCTGACCGCCTGCTCCCAATCCACGGACTCCGACCACTCCGGTGGATCAAAGGGAGCGGCCTCCGCCCTCACCCATATCCATGGCCTCGGCCTCCACGAAGAGACCCTCTACGTCGCGACGCACGAGGGGATCTACTCCCCCGGGGCCGGCGGGGCGCCCGTGTTGGTCGGGGAGCGGCGGGACGACTTCATGGGGTTCACCGTCGCTGCCGACGGCACGTTCCTGGCCAGTGGTCACCCCGCCCCGGGCGGTGGGGGTCCGTCGGACCTCGGTCTGGTCGCCTCTGGCGACGCGGGTCTCACCTGGAAGGAGAGGTCCCTTGGGGGCGAGGTGGACTTCCACGCGCTCGATGTCGTGCCCGGCGGGACGGTCTACGGCTACGACAGCACCGGTGGGCGGCTGAGGGTGACCCGGGACCAGGTCGCCTGGGAGGACCGAGCAGAGCTCCGTGCCCTCGACATCGCCGCCTCACCGGCCGACCCGGAGGTCGTGCTCGCGACGACCGAGAGGGGCGTCGCTCGGAGCGCCGACGGCGGCAGGACCTTCTCGGCCGGGGCCGGGGAGGTCCTCGCGTACGTCTCGTGGGGCGCGGGCGACGCGCTTTTCGGGGTCTCGCCGGGCGGGGTCCTCTTCCGTTCCGGGGACGGCGGCCGGGCCTGGGGCCGGGTCGGCCCCGTTCCCGGTGGAGGAGCCCCGCAGGCGCTGACCGTCGTGGACGCGCGCCGGCTGCTCGTGGCCTCGGGGGACGGGGTCTACGAGTCGAGGGACGCGGGCCGTTCCTTCGTACGCCGGATGGAGGTGACGTCCGGGACCGGGGAGGCTGGGCACTGAGCCGGGCGTACGGGAGGACTCATCCCGCGGAGGTCTCCGCCCGCTCCACCACCACTTCGCCGCCCACGACCACCGTCTCGGCGACCGTACCGGGGATCTCCTCCGGGGTGACGCGCAGGATGTCGCGGGAGAGGACGACGAAGTCGGCGAGTTTGCCGACGGTGAGCGAGCCGCGCTCGTGCTCCAGGAAGTTCGCGTACGCCGAGCCCATCGTGTAGCCCTCGACGGCTTCGGCGACGGTGAGGGCCTGGTCCGCCGTCCAGGGCTCGCCTCCGGCGAGCGGGCGGCGGGTGACGGCGGCGTGGATGCCGACCATGGGGTCCATCTCGGCGACGTTCCAGTCGCTGGAGAGGGCGAGGACGGCGCCCGCGTCGCGCAGGTCGCGGAGCGGCCAGGCCTTGTGCCAGCGGTCGGGGCCGATGTTCTCCGCCCAGTCCTGGCCCGGTCCCGCGATGTCGGGGGCGGCGTGCCGGGGCTGCATGCAGGCGACGACGCCGAGTTCGGCGAAGCGCGGGGTGTCGGCCGGGTCGAGGCACTCGACGTGGACGACCTGGTGGCGGGCGTCGCGCGGACCGTTGGCCACGCGCGCGTGGGCGATGGCGTCGAGGACCGTGCGGATGCCGCGGTCGCCGGTGGCGTGCACGAAGCACTGGAAGCCGCGGGCGTCGAGGCGGGTGAGCAGCTCGGCGAACTCCTCCGGCGGGTAGAAGGTCTCGCCCCGGTGGTGGGCGCAGCCCGCGTAGGGCTCCAGGAGGGCGGCGGTGCGGGGTTCGACGACGTCGTCGATGTAGAGCTTGAGCGGGCCGACGCGGAAGCGGTCGTCGGAGTGTTCGGCGGCCGCCGTCTCGAAGGCGTCGAGGTCGGCGTCGGTGGTGCCGCGGGGATGGAAGAGGGCGGCGACGATCCGGGAGCGGAGTCGGCCCTCGGCACGCGCGCGTGCGAAGAGGGTGAGGTCGTCGAGGGAGTTCTGGGGTTCGACGACGGTGGTGATGCCGAAGCGGATGGCGTCGTCGAGGCTGCGGGCGAGACGGCCGTACTGGCGGTCGGGCGAGGCCCAGGGGACGCCGAGGGCGCGCAGGGCGCGGTGGCCGTCGCGGGACAGGCCCTTGACCGCGAAGTCCTTGACGAAGCCGGTGGGTTCGCCGGTGGCGGGGTCGGTGACGGCGCGCCCGAAGGGCAGGTCGGTGTGGTCGCGGTCGACGCCGAGGGCGCGCAGGGCGGCGGTGTTGAGCCAGGCGATGTGGACGTCGTAGCTGAGGACGAGGGCGGGGGTGGTGCCGGTGGCGGGGTCGAGGTCGGCGGCGGTGGGCATGCGGCCGCCGGGGATCGCGGAGTAGTCGAAGGCCTCGGCCTCGATCCAGGGGGCGTCGGGGTGGGCGGTGTGCCAGGCCCGCACGCGCGCGTGGATCTCGTCGAGGGTGCGGGCGCCGGCGAGCTGGACGCAGGCGTCGTCGGAGCCGAGGCGCACGTGGTTGTGGGCGTCGACGAAGCCGGGCAGGACGAGGCGTCCGCCGGCGTCGAGGACGCGGGTGCCGGGGCCGGTCCAGGCCGCGGCGTCCGCGTCGGCGCCGAGCCAGACGATCCGCCCGTCCCGTACGGCCATCGCCTCCGCCTCGGGCAGGGCGGGGTCCACGGTGTGGACGCGGGCGCCGGTGAGGAGCAGGTCGGCGGGGGCGGGCGTGGAGGGGTGCGCGGGGGTGGTGCCGTTCATGCGGGGTGCGTTCCTTGTCGTACGGGTGGGGGCGGCGGCGGTCGCGGGCGCGGCGGGTCCGGTCAGGCGGCCGGGTGCGGGGTGGCGGTGCGGCGGGCCAGGAGGACGTACACGAGCGCGGCGACGGGCGCTCCGAGGAGCGTGAGGTCGGCGCCGCCGAGTGGCGCGACGAGGGGACCTGTCCAGAGGGCGGAGTCGCAGGTGAGGGCGGAGAAGAGGCCACCGGCGAGGAGGGCGGCGGCGCCGGCGGGGTGCCAGCCGGACCGGTACCAGTAGGCGCCGCCGGGGTCGGTGCGGTGCAGGGCCTCGGAGTCGTACCGGCAGCGGCGCAGGACCATGTCGGCGAGGAAGACGCCGCCCCAAGGGGCGAAGACGATGATCAGGAGGGAGAGGAAGGAGAGGAGGGAGGTGGTGAAGTCGGTGAGGAACAGGGCGCCGAGGGAGCCGGCGGCGGTCACGGCGGCGCTGACGGCGAGGGCGCGGGCGCGGTTCCAGGGGATGCCGAGGACCTGGAGGTTGAGGCTGGAGGAGTAGAGGGTGATGACGGAGTTGGTGACGGAGCCGCCGAGGACGAGGGCGAGGAAGACCGGCCGGAACCAGCCGGGCAGCAGGCTCTCGGCGACGGCGTCGGTCATGTCCGTGCGCGTGGCGGCGGCGACGCCCGCGACGCCGAGGGCGACGGAGGAGAGGAAGCCGCCGAGGGCGCCGCTGACGGTGACGGCGCGCAGGCTGGTGGTGCGGGGCAGGTAGCGGGTGTAGTCGGCGGGCATCGGGAGGTACGAGAACGGGCCGGCCAGCATCACCACGAACGCGAGGCTCCAGCCGGCGGCGCCGGGCCCGCTCGCGGGGGCGGCGGTGTCGGCGCCGGGCACGAGGAGGACGACGAGGATGCCGAAGCCGACGGCGAGGACGTAGGCCATCCAGCGCTCGGCGAACTGGACGGTGGCGTGGCCCCAGAAGGAGATCGCGAAGGTCAGGGCGAGGGTGACGGCGAGCGCCAGGGCGCGGGGCGCGGCGCCACCGTCCCAGCCGAGGGCGGCGAGGAAGGCCTCCAGGGCGAGGGTGCCGACGACGGTGTTGACGACCGTGTAGCCGATGCTGACGACCCAGTTGAGCGCGCCGGCGGGGCGGTTGCCGCGGGGGCCGAAGGCGGCGCGGGAGAGGACGAGGGTGGCCGTGCCGGTGCGGACGCCGCCGAGGCCCGCGGCTCCGATGGCGAGGAAGGAGAGGCCGCCGATCACGACGACGGCGGTGGCCTGCCAGAAGGAGAGGCCGAAGGCGACGGCGAGGGCGCCGTTGATGACGTAGGTGAAGGTGAGGTTCGAGCCGAACCAGACCCAGAAGACGTCCTTGGCGTTGCCGTGGCGCTCGGCGTCGGGGATGGGGTCGATGCCGTGCTCCTCGACCTGGAAGACCTCGTCCCGGGTGGCGGTCAGTGGTGCCGCCGTCTCGTGGTCGAGCACATCACGCTCCTCTGCCTGGATCTTGAATGACGTTCTAAGTTCTTGAATGGCATTCAAGATGAGTGAAAGGTTCCGGCCACGTCAAGACCCCGGCGGAGATCCGGTTAAGGTCGATGCGGTACGAGGATCCGCGGCCGGTGGCCGCGGGGTGGCCGGGCGAGGGAACGGAACGGGGTGCGGCGACGATGGCAGGGGCGGCACGGCGGCGCGACGGACACGTCACCCAGGAGCGGATGCTGGAGGAGGCCATGGCGGCGATCGCCGAGGACGGCCTCGCCTCCCTCACCATGTCCGCCCTGGCCGAACGGCTCGGCACCAGCGGCGGCCACATCCTGTACTACTTCGGATCCAAGGACCGGCTGCTGCTCGCCGCGCTGCGCTGGAGCGAGGCCGCGCTCGCCGAGGAACGCAGGGCGCTGCTCGACCGCCGGACCGGCGCCGAGCGGAAACTCGACGACTTCCTCCGCCTCTATCTGCCGCGCGGTCCGCGCGATCCGCGTTGGACGCTGTGGATCGAACTCTGGGCCAGGACCGCGGGCAACCCCGAACTCCGCGACGCCCAGCGGGAACTGGACGGCGACTGGCAGCGCGATCTGGAGTCCCTGCTCGCCGCGGGCGCGGCCCGCGGCCGCTTCGCCCCGCTCGACGCGGCCGCCCGCGCCTCGGAACTGCTCGCCCTCCTCGACGGCCTGAGCACACGGGTCGTCCTCGGGCAGGACTCCGCTCCCGGCGCCCGCCCCGCCCTGGAGTCCGCCCGCGCCGCGGCGGCCCTGCTCGTACCTCGCGCCTGAGCCTACGGGCCAACGGGCCGACGGGCCGACGGGCCGACGGGCCGACGGGCGACTGTTCAGCCTGTGGCCGGCTCCACGGGGTCGAACGGCCAGGCCGGCGCGTCGGGGTGACGTTCCATCTGCTCCGCGTACCAGATCATCTGCTCCGTGTGGAGCATCGGCCGCGACAACCGCGCCACCGCCGGATACGAGGCCGCGAGCGCACCCGCCACGAGCAGCGCCGCCTCGGCGTCCGAGGCCGGATCACCCGGGCGCTCGTGCGGCACGCCGTACCACTCGGCGACGGCGGGCAGCGAACGGCCGCCGGGCCGGTAGCGGTCGACGTGCCTGTCCAGGATCAGCGGATCGCAGATCGGGGCGACGCCTCCGCTCTCCGCGAGCCGGTCGGCGAGGGGGGTGAGTCCGTGGCGGAGCAGTTCGGCGTGGAGGGTCGACAGGACGTGCGGGGCGTACCAGACGACGAGGAGTTCGCGGCTCGCGAGGTGGTCGGCGAGGAGGGTGGCGAGCTCTTCCAGGGCTTGGGCGGGTGGGGAGGGCTGGATCTTGGATCCAGCATCCGGATAGTGAAGATCGGATCCAACATCTGGATCCCGGAGCTGTGATCCGGAGTCCGGATCCTGGTGGGTGGATCCAACGGTGGGATCCGGGATCCTGGATGCTGGATCCGAATCTTGGAGATTGGATCCAGGATCCCGATCCTGGAGGCGGAAGCCGGGCTTCGGTTGCTGGAGACTCGGTCCCGGATCCGGATCCGGGAGTTCGGATCCGGGATCCGAACTCCGAGGGCTGAAGCTGGATTTCGGATCCTGGAGGTTGGATCCAAGATCCAGTACCCAGTCTCGCGCCGTCCCGTCACTCCCCCGCACCGCCGCCCCCGTGATCCGGTCCCTCTCCGGCCGGTTCCCGGTGGATCCAATATCCAGGGACAGCAGCCGTCGACGATGCCACCCCGAGTGGTCGCCCCGCGCCGGTGGCCCCGGCGCGGGAGCGTGCTCGCGGTGGTAGACGTCCCAGCCGCGTCGGCCGCGCCGGAGGAGTCCGGCGCCGGCCGGGACCGGGGCGCCGCAGTGGGCGCAGGGGGCGTCGTAGGCGTTGGTGTGGGAGTCGGGGTTCACGCCGGGTCGGCGCCGTCCCGGTAGGCCTCCAGGAGACGGAGCCAGACTTCGCTGAGCGTGGGGTACGAGGGGACGGCGTGCCACAGGCGGGAGACGGGGACCTCGGCGGTGACGGCGATGGTGGCGGCGTGGAGGAGTTCGCCGACGGCGGGGCCGACGAAGGTGGCGCCGAGGAGCACCTCGCGGTCGAGGTCGACGACGAGCCGGGCGCGGCCTCGGTAGCCGTGGGCGTAGAGGCCCGCGCCGGCGACGGAGCTCATCTCGACGTCGACGGCGCGGACCCGGTGTCCGGCGCGTTCGGCCTCGGCGAGGCTCAGGCCGACGGCCGCGGCCTCCGGGTCGCAGAAGACCACCTGGGGGACGGCGGCGTGGTCGGCGGTGGCGGCGCGCGGCCCCCAGGGCGCGGCGTCCGGGAGCGGAGTGCCGGACGCGCGGGCGGCGATCGCGGCGCCGGCGATGCGGGCCTGGTACTTGCCCTGGTGGGTGAGGAGGGCCCGGTGGTTGACGTCGCCGACGGCGTAGAGCCAGTCGGTTCCCTCGACGAGGAGGCTGTCGTCGACGTCGAGCCAGGAGCCGGGTTCCAGACCGATGGTCTCCAGGCCGATGGACTCGGTGCGCGGGGCGCGACCGGTGGCGAAGAGGACCTCGTCGCCCTCGACGGTGTCGCCGCCCTCCAGGACCACGGTGACGGGGCCGCTGCCCCCGTCCCGTACGACCGCCTCGACGCCGGTGCCGGTGAGGACGTCGGCGCCGCGCGCCCGCAGGGCCTCGGCGACGCGTTCGCCGACGAAGGGCTCCATGCGGGGGAGCAGCCGGTCGCCGCGTACCAGCATCGTCACGTGGGAGCCGAGGGCGTGCCAGGCGGTGGCCATCTCGACGCCGACGACGCCTCCGCCGACGACGATCAGCCGGCCCGGCACCCGGTCGGCGCTGGTCGCCTCGCGGCTGGTCCAGGGCCGGGCACCGGAGAGCCCGGGCAGCGGGGGCAGGACGGCGCGGCTGCCGGTGCACACGGCCACGGCGTGCCGGGCGGTCAGGACGTGGTGCTCGCCCTCGAATCCGTCGACGACGACGCGGCGGGGCCCGGCCACACGCCCGTGCCCGCGGTAGACGCGTGCCCCGATCGAGTCCAGCCAGTCGACCTGCCCGTCGTCCTTCCAGTGCCCGACGGTCTCGTCGCGGTGCGCGAAGACCTCCAGGGCGTCCAGAGGTCCGTAGACCGCCTCGCGCAGGCCGGGGACCTTGCGGGCGTCGGAGCGGGCGAGGACCGGGCGGAGCAGGGCCTTGCTGGGCATGCACGCCCAGTAGGAGCACTCGCCGCCCAGGAGTTCGGCCTCCACGATCGCGGCGGTCAGCCCGGCTGCCCGTACCCGGTCGACGACGTTCTCGCCGACCGGTCCCGCGCCGAGGACCACCACGTCGTACTCGTGCTCGGTGCCGTGTCCCGTCCCCCGCCCCGCTCCCGTCCCCTGGACCTCTCCCATGCCCCGACCCTTCCCCTGCCCGTTTCCGTGCTCGTTCGCGTGTTCGTTCCCCGTGGTTCGCGTCATGCGGACCAGTCTGGTGGGTAGGGGCCGGAATAGCGCGGCTCGATAGGCCGTTGTGCGGGGCGAGTCCCCAGAGGACCGTGAGGACACCACCGGAGACCGAAAGGCGGAAGCATGAGCACCATCGAGCTCACCAAGGACAACTTCGACGAGGTCGTGAGCGGCAACGAGTTCGTCCTGATCGACTTCTGGGCTTCCTGGTGCGGACCGTGCCGTCAGTTCGGCCCGGTGTACGAGGCCGCTTCCGAGCGCCACCAGGACCTGGTCTTCGCCAAGGTCGACACCGAGGCGCAGCAGGAGCTCGCGGCCGCCTTCGAGATCCGGTCGATCCCGACCCTGATGATCGTCCGGGACAACGTGGCGATCTTCGCGCAGCCCGGCGCGCTGCCCGAGGCCGCCCTGGAGGACGTCATCGGCCAGGCGCGCAAGCTGGACATGGACGAGGTCCGCAAGTCGGTCGCGGCGCAGCAGCAGGCCGCCTCCGAGTGACCTGGGCGCCCCGCGCCCGGTGAGAGCCCCCGCCCCGGCGGGGGCTCTCCCATGTCCGTACGGCTTCCCTCCCGGAGGGTGCGGTCAGCGCTCCAGGACCAGGGCCAGACCCTGGCCGACGCCGATGCAGAGGGCGGCGAGACCGGTGCCGGAGCCGGCGGCGGCGAGCTGGTGGGCGACGGAGCCGGCGAGGCGGGCACCGGAGGCGCCGAGCGGGTGGCCGAGGGCGATGGCGCCGCCGCGCGGGTTGACGATCGCGGGGTCGAGTTCCGGCCATTCGGCGAGGCAGCCGAGGGCCTGGGCGGCGAAGGCCTCGTTGAGTTCGAAGGTCGTCAGGTCGGCGAAGGACCGGTCGGCCTTGCCCAGCGCGCGCTGGACGGCGGCGACCGGCCCGAGGCCGAAGAGCTGGGGCTCGATGCCGGTGACGGCGGAGGTACGGATCCGGGCGAGCGGCTCCCGGCCGGTCTCCCGCAGGCCGTCCTCGTCGACGAGGAGGAGGGCGGCGGCTCCGTCGTTGAGCGGGGAGGCGTTGCCCGCGGTGACCGTGCCGCCGTCGGCCCTGAAGGCGGGCTTGAGGCGGCCGAGTGCCTCCAGGGAGGTGTTCTCGCGGACGCACTCGTCGCGGGTCGGCTCCGCGCCCGGGTACGGGACGACCTCGCCGTCGTACAGTCCCTTGGCCCACGCCTCGGCGGCCTTGCGGTGGCTGTCGAGGGCGAAGGCGTCCTGGACGTCGCGGCCGAGGGCGTGCTTGTCGGCGACGAGTTCGGCGCCCTCGCCCAGGGAGACGGTCCATTCGGCGGGCATCGCCGGGTTGGTCATGCGCCAGCCCAGGGTGGTCGAGTGCAGCTGCTGGTGGCCGGCGGGGAAGGCGCGCTCGGGCTTCTGGAGCACCCAGGGGGCGCGGGACATGGACTCGACGCCGCCGGCGATCGCGACGGAGGCGTCGCCGAGGGCGATCGCGCGGGCCGCCTGGATCACGGCCTCCAGGCCGGAGCCGCAGAGGCGGTTGACGGTGACCCCGGGGACGGTGACGGGCAGGCCGGCAAGGAGGACGGCCATCCTGGCGACGTCGCGGTTGTCCTCGCCGGCGCCGTTGGCGTCGCCGAAGTAGACGTCGTCGACGAGGGCCGGGTCGAGGCCGGGGGTGCGGTCGACGAGGGCCTTGACGACATGGGCGGCGAGGTCGTCCGGCCGTACGGAGGCGAGGGCGCCGCCGAACTTCCCGATGGGGGTGCGGACGGCGTCGACGATGTACACGTCGCGGATGCTCATCGGATCTCTCCCGGGTCCCGGCGGACGACTCTGTTCGCCTGGTGAAACAAGTTTCGCGCGGCTGCGCGCGCAGATTCTGGGCCCCGGCGTCCCGGCTGTCAACGGTCCATGGGGCGGTCCGCGGGCCGGGTCCATAGGCCGGCCCGTAGGCTGGTCCGGTGTTCGACCGGCTGGAGATCTCCTTTCAAGCGGTGTCCTTCGAGAGCCACCGCCTGGTGCGCCTGTGCGTCGACGGCGAGGACGTCGTCGAGGAGGGCGCGGGGCCTGGCGCCCGTGGGCTGGGCGTCGACCGGATGTTTCCCCTGGGTGCCCCCAGCCCGTTGCGGGCGACGCCCGAAGCGCGCCGCGTCGAGCTCGGCGAGCCGGACTGCACCGGCGGATGCTGCGGATTCCTCTCCGCGGTCGTGCAGCGCCACGGCGATGTCGTCCAGTGGACGGAGTGGCTGGTTCCCGACGGGGAGTCGCGCCCGCCCGAACTGGACTTCGAGGCCGACGCGTACGACGCCGAGCTGGATCGCGCCGAGGCGGAACTCCGCGCCGTCGAGGCCGCCCACGCCGCACGGGAGGCCCGTACCCCGGGAGCCGCCCGCGCCGAGGCCGAGGCGTACGTCGTCCGCGCGGCCGAGGCGGCGGGGGCACGCTTCGGCCCGGCAGCGGCCCGTTCCGTGACCCGGCTCCTCACGTGGCAGCTGGACGGCTCGACGGGCCCGGGTCGCCGGAGGGACGCGGAGGGGGCGCCGGACGACGGGAGCTGCTGACTCCCCGCCCCTCCCGCCCCTCCCGCCCCTCCCGCCTCACTCACGCCCCTCCCCGCCTCACTCACGCCCCTCGGCCCTTCCCGGCACCCCTCTCAGCGCTCCCCCGCGTCCCTCACCAGCGCCACCAGCCCGTAGTCCAGCTCGCGGCCGTCCACCAGGAGGGCTTCCACCGTGCGGGTCTCGGGGTCGATGTCGGCGGTCATGCCGTGGCCCTCGTAGATCGGGTATCCGGTCTCGCCGTACCGGCCGGTGCGCTCCACCACGGCGGAGCGCACCGCGCTGTCGGCGACGCTCGCGCCGCCCCGGTCCTCGACGTGGCCGGGGACCAGGAGGATCTCGTATCGGTTCGGGTGAGTGCTCATGAACCGACGCTAAGCGTTCAGCTGGACTCGCGCCGGACGACCCGCGAGCCCAGGAGGGGGCGGGTGCTCGTCTCGACGGCGGTGCCGTTCACGGCGCTGTCGACGAGCTCGGCCAGCTCCCCGCCCTGGAGCAGGTCGATGTGCACGGTGCTCAGCCGGGGGCGCAGGAGCCGGCCGAGGAGGAGGTCGTCGGCGCCGACGACGGCGGTCTCCTCGGGCACGGCGACGCCCGCGTCCTGGAGGGCGCGCATCAGGAGCATGGCGTACTCGTCGTTGTAGGCGAACACACCGTCGAGAGCGAGTTCCGGCCAGCGTGCGGCCAGTGCCGCGGCGGACTCCTCCGTGTACGCGAGGGGCAGGGGTACGACTCCGATGCCGGCGGCCTCGGCGGCCTGGCGGGCGCCGTCCAGGCGGGGCCCGGAGAACATGCCGAGGCCCGCCTCCTCGGGGACGACGACGCCGATCCGGCGCCGGCCCGTGGCGATGAGGTGCTCGGCGGCGACCCGGCCGACCCGCGGCTGGTCGAGGACGAGGGAGTGGGCGCCTTCCGTCGGCCGGGTCCCCACGGTGATGACGGCCTTGACGCCGGAGCGCCTGAGGATCTCCACGGCTGCGGGGGTCACCTCGACCTCGCCCACCGAGACGACGGCGGCGGGGCGCAGCTCGGCCCAGGCGCGGGCGGCGTCCTCGGGGGCGAGGCCGACGCTGCCGTACTGGACGACGGTGTAGTCGAGGCGGCGCAGGGCCCACTGGAGGTCGTTGAAGAAGTGGCTGTAGAGCGGGCCGGCGGGGACGTGCGCACTGGGGAGGACCACCATCCGGCTGTGGCCGGCGCGCAGGGTGCGGGCGGCGGCGTGGGGGACGTAGCCCAGCTCGCGGGCGGCCTCGCGGACCCGTTCGCGGGTCGGTTCGCTGATGCGGACCGCGGAGGTGTTGTTCAGGACGTAGCTGACGGTGGCCCGGGAGACGCCCGCGAGGCGCGCCACGTCGGCGCTGGTCGGCACGGTGCGGGCGGGGGTGCGGCCCGGGGTGCCGTCGGCAGGCTGTTCGATCGACTGACTCATCGCTTCGGCATCTTTCCAGAACAATCCGGCGCCAGGTCTGGCGGATGGCCGGAATCGAGTGCTACACAATGCTGACACGCGTCACTGACACGTGTCACTACCCCGAAATCATCCGCCTTCCGCCCTCTCATCGGGCGTTCTCCCCTGGAGGGCAACGTGGCCCTTTCCTCCCCCGGGACCGGCTCCGGATCCGGATCCCACACCGGATCCCACACCGGAGCCGACTCCAAGGCCGACGCCGGAGCCGCAGCCGACGCCGACGCCGGAGCCGAAGCCGGTACGGGCTCCGCCCCCGCCCCCGGTCCCGCCGGCCCCGGCTCCCCCGGCCCGCACTCCCCCGGCGGCCCCCGCCCCACCCGTGGACTGCTCCCCCTGCTGCTCCTCGGCAACAGCGCGATGTACGCCCTCTACATCGGCGTGGCGGGCATGCTGCTCGCGCTCCAGATCGAGGCCATCGACCCGGCCGGGAAGGTGGCGAACTTCGGGCTCGTCGCGGGCATATCCGCGATCTTCGCGACCGTCTTCAACCCGGTCGCGGGGGCGCTCTCCGACCGCTCCGGGCGGCGCAACCCGTGGATCCTCGGCGGCGGGCTGCTCGCCGTGCCGGTGATGCTGCTGCTCGGCAGCGTGCACACGATCCTGCTGGTCACCATCGCCTGGTGTCTCGGGCAGGCGGTGATGAACGTGTACCAGGCGGCCATCACCTCCGTCGTGCCCGACCGCGTCCCGCTCGCCTCCCGAGGCAAGGCCTCGGCGGCCGTCGGCCTCGGTCTGCCGATCGGCTCCACCATCGGCGCCCTGGTCGGCGCGGCGTACTCCGACGACTACCGGACCGGCTATCTGGTCTTCGGTGCGATCGTCGCCGTCACCTCGGTGGTCTTCACCTCGCTCGCCCGCGAGGAACGGATGCCGGCGAAGGCGCCGCTGCCGGTGAAGGAGCAGATCGCCGCCTTCGGCAGCGCGCTCAAGGACCACGACTTCCGCTGGGCGTTCATCGGCCGGGCGCTGCTCGTCCTCGGCTACTTCGCGGTGTCCGGCTTCCAGCTCTACATCCTCAAGGACCACACCGATCTGCCGGCCGGGCTCTCTGCCGAGGAGGCCGTCGCCATCCTGATGCCGGTCAACTCCGTCGCCATGGTGGTCTCGACGGTCGTCGGCGGCTGGCTGTCCGACCGCTACGACCGCCGCAAGCTGTTCGTCGGCGCCTCCGCCGCGCTGGCCGCCGGGGCGCTGCTCATCCCGGCGCTCTCCAGCAGCTGGACGGCGATGCTGGCCTTCTCGGTCGTCAACGGGCTCGGTTTCGGCTGCTACATGGCGGTGGACACGGCTCTGGTGACCATGGTGCTCCCGGCGGCGGAGGACGCGGCCCGCGACATGGGCGTGCTGAACATCGCCAACGCGGGTCCGCAGATCGTGGCGCCCTTCGTCGCCTCGGCCGTGGTGTCGATCGGCGGCGGCTACACGCCGCTGTTCCTCGTGGCGGCGGTGCTGTCGGTCCTGGGCGCCCTCGCGGTGCGGCCGATCCGCTCGGTCCGCTGATCAGCGCGGGCGGCAACCATCTCCGTGCGCGCGGGTTCTGACGTACCGTTTGGTCATGGACGAGTCGATGGAGAGCTCGATGGTGGGACTGCTCGGCCGCGTGACCGGGACCATCGGGCCCGGACTCGTCGGCGAGGTGATGCTGCGGATCCGCGGCGGGGCCGAGCACTTCCTCGCGTACGCGGCGGCCCCGAAGGAGCGGATCGAGGTCGGCACCCTGGTGACCGTCGTGGAACACCTTCCTCCGCGCACCGTCTATGTCACAGCCGTGTACGGCGTCTGACACGACGTCCGGCACAGCCGTTGAGCCGTGGCCGCCCCGGGCGCACACTCCCTTCACCGGATCCGCACGGCTCCGGTGAAGGGGGACCTTTCCCATGGGCATCGGCATTCTGGCGGGCGCCGTCGTCGGCGCGGTCGCCGTCCTGATCGTCCTGTTCAAAATGATGTGGCGGGTCGCGGAACCCAACGAGGCCCTGATCATCTCCGGTTCCAACCACAAGAACGAGGGCCTCGGCGACGGCATGGGGTTCCGCATCGTCACCGGGCGCGGCACCCTCGTGGTGCCCGGCGTGCAGGCGGTACGGAAGCTGTCGCTGGACCTCAACGAGACGCAGCTGCAAGTCGAATGCGTCACCCACCAGGGCATTCCGCTCAAGGTCCGGGGTGTGGTGATCTTCAAGGTGGGCGACGACTTCGTGTCGATCGCCAACGCGGCCCGACGCTTCCTCGACCAGCAGAAGCTGATGAGCGAGCGGGTCCACATCGTCTTCGCCGGTCATCTCCGCGCCATCGTGGGCGGGTTGACCGTCGAGGACATGATCCGTGACCGGGAGAAGCTGACCGGGCAGGCGCGTTCGGCCTGTGGCACGGAGATGGAGAAGCTCGGTCTGATCGTCGACTCGCTCCAGATCCACGAGATCGAGGACCCGACCGGCTACATCAAGAACCTCGCCGCCCCGCACGCGGCCGCCGTCCAGCGTGACGCCCGGATCGCGCAGGCGGAGGCCAACCGGCTGGCGACCGAGGCCGAGCAGCAGGCGGCGGCCCGGATGTCGGAGGCGACCCGCGACAGCGAGATCCTCCAGGCCGGTTACCAGGCCGAGCGGGACCAGGCCAGTGCCCGGGCCCGGCAGGCCGGCCCGCTCGCCGAGGCGGCCTCGCGGCAGGAGGTCGTGGTCCAGGAGACGCGGGTCGCGGAGCTGGAAGGACACCGCAAGGAGCAGCAGCTCCAGGCGGAGGTCCGCAAGCCGGCGGACGCGATGGCGTACGAGACGCGGACCCTGGCCGAGGCCGAGCGCGACGCCCGGATCTCGGCCGCGCAGGCCAAGGCGCGGGAGACCGAGCTGGCGAGCGCGGCGTCGGCGACGGCGACCCGCGTCACCGGTGAGGCCGAGGCCGCGGCGGCGCACGCCAAGGGCCTCGCGGTGGCCGAGGCCACCCGGGCCAAGGGTCTGGCCGAGGCGGAGGCGATCAAGGCGCGGGCGGCGGCCCTCGCCGAGAACCAGGAGGCCGTGGTCGCGCAGCAGCTGGCCGAACGGTGGCCGGAGATCGTCGAGGCCGGTGCCTCCGCCTTCGGGAACGTGGACCAGATGGTCCTCCTGAACGGCGCCGACGGCATGGCGGACATGTTCGCCAAGGCGCTCACCATGGGCGGTACGGGCCTCGGCCTGGCCCGTCAGCTGCTCGCCACGATGGGCCCGAACGGTTCCGAGCGCCCGGCCTCGACGGCCGTACCGGGTGCCCGGCCGGCCGCGGAGGAGGAGGTGACGACGGTCGAGATCACCGTCGGCGACGCCGACACGTGACCTGACGGTCCCCGTACGCACGCGGGCCGGGTACGACGCGCCACCGGCGTGCCGGACCCGGCCCGCGCTCCGTCTGCCGGACGTCGGGTGGCCGCCGCGCCTGACGCTCCTCGACGCCGCGTGGACCGGGGACCTTCCGGGGTCGGCCGTCCAGGAACCCTACGAACCCCGCGGATGCCGGTGACGTCGTAGCTCGATGACCCGTCGCCCTCCGTCGACCACCAGAGCCGTTCCGGCGAGGACGGCGAAGATCGAGTAGGGGATCGCGAGGACGTCGGCCAGGTGGACGCCGAGCATCACCGCGCCCACGGCCATCGCTCCGTAGGCGGTCCATCCGTTCACATCTGCTCCTGTCGGCGCTTCGGGGCGAAGGGGCGTCCGCCTCCCGCCGCCTGACCGTACGTGACTCCTTCTTCGTGCGGCGCCCGCACCTTATCGGGCAGCGGGCCGAACACGGGCCCTGAGTCGGCGAGTTCGCCCGGTCTCTTCGTTCGTCGGGCGCAGCCTTGCCCTGGACGGCGTGCCGTGGGGGTCGCGTTGCGGAATGTTCATCTGTTCGTCGACGCGCCCCTCCGATCGCCGCCGGAGCGCATGCGGCTCGCTGGATATGATGACGCGAGAACTAGAATGAAATTCTAATGAGCCGTCGAGGGGTGTGTCAGGCACATGACATCGAGATCGCAGCGGCAAGGACCCGTGCTCGGCTGTGCGATTCCGATCGCCCTGGCCATCGCGGCCGCCGGCATCTGGCTGCTGAACGTCAGTTGGGGACTGGCCGCCTCGGAGGGGCGAGCCCTGTGCGGGAGCCGGGAGATGGATGACGGGCAGGTCTGCGTCCGGGGCATCGGCGACGACGCCGTCCAGTCCAGTGCGGACGAGCAGAAGAAAGGCGACGAGCTGGCCCGGCGGATCTTCGGCTGGATCGGCATCGCCGCCGGAGGGGCCATCGGAGTGGGCGGAGTCGCCCTGCTGGTCGTGGTGATCAAGGACCGGGACCGGAACGGCTGACTTCATGGAGGGCCCGGCGAGGGCTCCTTGACGACCGAAGTCGTCAGGTCCCCGTCGCCGCGACACGTCCGCCGGCCCCTCTCCCCCGCGGACGGCAACGACGAAGCTCCCGCGCGACGGCGCGGGAGCAGCGAGGTACTTCCTGTCACGCGGAAGTCAGTTGTGGCCGAACTTCCGCTCTCTGCGGTGGGAGGGCTGCTCGATGACGGAGCGCGGCGCCTCGCCCATGGCCGGGCTGCCGCTCTTCTCCTTGGCGGGCGGGGTTTCGCGGTGTTCGTGACCACCCGTGCGGGCGCCCTTGTTCACCCGGGTCTGCTTCTTGCCCACGATCGTGCCTCCCGTACGAAGACGTGCGAAGACTCTCGGCCGCGCCGCGGTTCGGCAGCGCGCCCGTCTCCTTCCAGGCTCGCACGGGGGTACGAACACCGCATTACGGAGCGGATCGGGATATCGGATCCAGGATCCGATGGAAGGCGGCGAGGGTCGGGGTGCCCGACGCGCGGTCCAGGATCGCGAAGACGACCTCGTCGAAGTGGCCGGAGAACCGTCCGTCACCGGTCAGCAGCGCCTTGAAGGCCCCGGCCACCTCGGCCGGGTCGTTGCGGAAGACTCCGCAGCCCCACGCGCCCAGGACGATCCGGCGGTACCCCTCGGCGACCGCCGTCTCCAGGACCCGCTCGGCGCGGGAGGCCAGGGCCACCGGCACCAGATGGGCCCGTGCCGGGTCCTGGCGGCGGACGACGCCGGCGTTGGGGGCGGGAGAGGTCAGGAAGCCGACGGTGAAGGGGGTGGCGAGCAGGGCGCCGCGGTCGTCACGGAAGACCGGGACCCTGGGCGAGTGAATCACCCGGTCGGTGTACAGGGCGTCCCGCTCGCTCCGGTGGTGCTCGTAGTAGGCGGGGGCGCGGAGCAGCGTGGCGTGGAGGGCGGAGGAGCGGCACAGGGCCTCCTCCTGGGCCTGGGCCCCGTTGAGGTAGCCGCCGCCGGGGTTGCGGGCGGAGGCGAAGTTCAGGACGGCGACCGGCCCGGCCGGTTCGGCGGCGGTCATCCGGCGGGCGGCGGCGAGGCTGCTCTCGCCGGTGACCTCGATGCGGCCGGCGCGGCCGGTGGCGGGGGTGACGGGGACCGGCTCGGGCCCGTACAGCCGGGTTCCGGCCAGGGCGGCGGAGAGGTCCTCGTGGAGGGAGACGGTCCGCCCGTCGGGGGCGGTGTAGGAAGCCGCGGCGACGATCGCCTCGGTCTGCCGCGCGATCTCGCGCAGTCGTGCACTCATGTCCCGAGGATGATCGTTTCGGCGGGTTCGCGACAAACGGTTTTCCACGCTCACCCTCGGCGCCCCTCCGGAGCACGCTCGGTATCCGTCCGGGTCATCCTCGAATCATCGTCCGGTCTTCGTCTGGTCTCTCTTGAGTCACTCTCGAATCTCACTCGAACCACTCTTGAATCTCGCTCGAATCCCACTCGAATCCCGCTTGAGTCTTGCTTGAGTCTTGCTCGGGTAATTCTTGAGTCCTTCTCGACTCTCCGCCGCAGCGCCCCTCAAGGGGCGCGGAGGGCGCACTCAGGGGCGCCGACGCGCTCTTGCACGCCGCCCGACCGTGGCCTTAGGTGGAAGGCAGCGGCTAGCCGAACGGCTCCGCGACCAGCACTTGGAGGTGCACGGATGGCGCCCGGCGTCACTCCGCGCAGCGGCCCGCCCCTCACCGAGGAGGCGGCAGAGGACCTGCTGCGCTGTATCTGTTTCAAGACCGGCCCGCCCCGGACCGTGGGGGCGGAGCTGGAGTGGCTCGTCCACGATCTGCGCGACCCGCGTGAACCGGTGCGTCCGCACCGTCTGGCGGCCGCGCTCGACACCGTACGGTCCTTGCCCCTGGTGTCGTCGCTCACCTTCGAACCCGGCGGGCAGCTGGAGCTCAGCTCGCTCCCTGCCGGTTCTCTCATGGAATGCATGGACTCCCTCGCCTCCGACCTGTCGGCGGTGCGCGCGGCGCTCGGACCGCTCGGTCTGACGCTGAGCGGATACGGGGTCGACCCCTGGCACGCACCCCGCGAGCGGGTGCTGCGCGAGCCCCGGTACGACGCTATGGAGCTCGCACTGGGCCGGACGGGACCCTCGGGCCGGGCGATGATGTGCGAGTCGGCCTCGGTGCAGGTCTGCCTCGACGCCGGACACGAGGATCCGGGTCCGCTCGGCTATCTGCGCCGCTGGGAACTGGCGCACCTCTTCGGCGCGGTCCTCGTGGCGGTCTTCGCCAACTCCCCGCTGCACGGCGGCCGTCAGACCGGCTGGCGCTCCACCCGGCAGGCGCTGTGGACGGATCTGGACCCGACGCGGGCGCTGGCCCCGCCGGCGGACGGCGACCCGCGCGAGGCGTGGGCCGCGCACGTCCTGGACACGCCGGTGCTCTGTGTGCGGGCGGAGGACGACGGCCCGTGGCTGGTGCCGGAAGGACTGACCTTCCGGGAGTGGCTGCGGACCGGGAAGCCCCGGCCGGCCGACGCCGACGACCTGCGCTACCACCTGACGACGCTCTTCCCGCCGGTCCGGCCGCGCGGGCATCTGGAGCTGCGGATGATCGACGCGCAGCCCGGCCCGGACGGCTGGATGGTGCCGGTGGCGGTGACGGCCGCGGCCTTCGAGGACGTGACGGCCTCCGAGGCGGTGTACCGGGCGGTACGGCCGCTGGCAGAGCTCGCCGGGACGG
This sequence comes from Streptomyces sp. NPDC007863, assembly GCF_040633895.1. NCBI lineage: Bacteria > Bacillati > Actinomycetota > Actinomycetes > Kitasatosporales > Streptomycetaceae > Streptomyces > Streptomyces sp. NPDC007863. The sequence continues at coordinate 54,366 of NZ_JBEYEI010000023.1, read as the reverse complement.
AACCCGCGCCCCGCAACCCGCTCTGGCTGCGGGCCGCCAGGGACGGCCTCGCCGATCCGCTGCTGCACGCGGTGGCGGTCGAGGTCTTCGCCGCGGTCCGGCCCGCCCTCCACCGGATCGGCGCGAGCGAGCAGGTACGGAAGGCCGTCGACGCCTTCCGGGAACGGTATGTGGACCCCGGGGGCTGCCCCGCAGACGAGCTCCAGGTGGTGACGTCATGACCAGCACGGCCGACACGAACACGACGACCGGCACGACGACGGGCACGGAGACGGGCCCGGCCACGGGCGGGAAGCTCGGGCCGGAAGCGCTGCGGGAGCGGGCGCTGGAGGCGCTGACGACCGCCCGGGAGCGCACCGCGCTGCTCACGGACAGCGTGGACGACGGCGAACTCACCGCCCAGCACTCTCCGTTGATGTCCCCCCTCGTCTGGGACCTGGCGCACATCGGGAACCAGGAAGAGCAGTGGCTGTGGCGGGAGGTGGCGGGACGGGACGCCCTGCGGCCCGAGATCGACCCGCTGTACGACGCCTTCGCGCACCCCCGGTCGGAGCGGCCGTCGCTGCCGCTCCTCGGGCCGGCCGAGGCCCGGGCGTACGCCTCCGACGTACGGACCCGCGTCCTCGACGTCCTGACCGAGGTGCGCCCCGACGGACGTCCGCTGCTGGACGAGGGGTTCGCCTTCGGGATGATCGCCCAGCACGAACAGCAGCACGACGAGACCATGCTGATCACCCATCAGCTGAGGAAGGGGCCGGCCGCGCTGAGCGCACCGCCGCCCCCGGTCCACCCCTCGGGGCCGCTCCCTCCCGAAGTCCTGATACCCGCCGGCCCGTTCACGATGGGAACGTCGGACGAGCCGTGGGCGCTGGACAACGAGCGTCCTGCGCACGTCCGCACCGTGGCCGCCTTCCACATCGACACGGTGCCGGTCACCAACGGCGCCTACCTGGCCTTCATGGCGGACGGCGGCTACACCGAACGCCGGTGGTGGCACCCGGAGGGCTGGGCGCAGATCCGTGAACACGGCATCGTGGCCCCGCTGTTCTGGCGGCAGGAGGGCGGCCAGTGGCTGCGCCGCCGGTTCGGCGTGACGGAACCGGTGCCGGAGGACGAGCCCGTGGTCCACGTGAGCTGGTACGAGGCGGACGCGTACGCCCGGTGGGCGGGGCGGCGGCTGCCGACGGAGGCGGAGTGGGAGAAGGCGGCCCGGCACGACCCGGTGACCGGCCGCTCGCACCGCTATCCGTGGGGCGACGCCGACCCGGGCCCGGACCACGCCAACCTGGGCCAGCGGCATCTGCGGCCGGCCCGGGCGGGGAGCTACCCGGCGGGCGCCTCGCCGCTCGGGGTGCGGCAGCTGATCGGTGACGTCTGGGAGTGGACGGCGAGCGACTTCCTGCCGTACCCGGGCTTCCGGGCGTTCCCGTACAAGGAGTACTCGGAGGTGTTCTTCGGGCCCGAGCACAAGGTGCTGCGCGGCGGTTCGTTCGCCGTGGACGCGGTGGCCTGCCGGGGCACCTTCCGCAACTGGGACTATCCGGTGCGGCGGCAGATCTTCGCCGGCTTCCGCACGGCCCGCTCCGCGGAGACGGACTGATGTGCCGTCATCTCGCCTATCTGGGCGAGCCGGTGGCGCTCGGCGACCTGATCGTCCGGCCGCCGCACGCGCTGCTCCGCCAGGCCTGGGCGCCTCGGACGCAGAGCAGCGGCGTGGTGAACGCGGACGGCTTCGGCGTCGGCTGGTACGCGGACGGGGACCCGGTCCCGGCGCGGTACCGGCGCACGGGGCCCATCTGGGGCGACCTGTCCTTCGCGGACCTCGCCCGGGTCGTACGCAGCGGGGCGTTCCTCGGCGCGGTCCGGGGAGCGACGCTGCCCGGCGCCGACGGCGAGGCGGCGGCCGCGCCGCTCGCCTCGGGGCCGTGGCTGTTCAGCCACAACGGCGCGGTGCCGGGCTGGCCGGGGACGCTGACGCCGCTGGCGTCGACGCTGCCGGCGGCAGAGCTGCTCGAACTGGAGGCGCGGACCGACGCGGCGCTGCTGTGGGCACTGGTGCTGCACCGGCTCCGGGCGGGCCGGAGTCCCGGCGACGCGCTCGCCGAGACGGTGACCGCGGCCGCCGAGGCGGCCCCCGACGCGCGGCTCAACCTGCTGCTCACCGACGGCGAACAGATCGCCGCCACGGCCTGGGGCAACAGCCTGTGGTACCTGTCGGGCCCCGGCCGGGTGGTCGTGGCCTCCGAACCTTACGACGACGATCCGCTGTGGCAGGAGGTGCCCGAGCAGACGCTCGTCACCGCCCGCCCTTCCGACGTCACCCTCATTCCGCTCAAGGAGTTCACCGCGTGAGCACGTTCCAGCTGACCCGCACCCTCGCCCCGGACGCGGCCGCCGCGGATCTGCGCGCCGATGTGCTGCACGGGCTGACCCGCACGCCCAAGGAGCTGCCGCCCAAGTGGTTCTACGACGCGCGGGGCAGTGAGCTGTTCGAGGAGATCACCCGGCTGCCCGAGTACTACCCGACGCGGGCGGAGCGGGAGATCCTGATGGACCGGGCGCCGGAGATCGCGGCGGCGACCGGGGCCGGGACGCTCGTGGAGCTGGGCTCCGGTTCCTCGGAGAAGACCCGGTTCCTGATCGACGCGCTGCTGCCGGGCCTTGCCGCGTACGTGCCGGTGGACGTCAGCGAGTCGGCGCTGACCGGGGCGGCGGAGGCGCTGCTCGCCGAACGTCCCGGGCTGCACGTGCACGCGCTGATCGCCGACTTCACCCGGAGCGTCGTGCTGCCGGAGACGCCGGGGCCGCGGCTCGTGGCCTTCCTGGGCGGGACGATCGGCAATCTGCTGCCGGAGGAGCGGCGGACGTTCCTGCGCTCGGTCCGGGAGATGACGGCGCCGGGTGACGGCTTCCTGCTCGGCACGGACCTGGTGAAGGACGAGTCGACCCTGGTGGCCGCGTACGACGACGCGGCCGGGGTGACGGCGGAGTTCAACAAGAACGTGCTGGCCGTGCTCGACCGTGAGCTGGGCGCCGACGCGAATCCGGACGACTTCGACCACGTGGCCCGGTGGGACCGGGAGCGCGAGTGGATCGAGATGCGGCTGCGCGCCCGGCACGCGCTGACCGTGAAGATCCCCGAGCTCGACCTGATGGTCGAGTTCGAGAAGGGCGAGGAGCTGCGGACCGAGGTGTCGGCGAAGTTCCGTCAGGAGGGCGTGCGGGCGGAGCTGGCCGAGGCCGGGTTCGAGCTGACGCGCTGGTGGACGGACGCGGAGGGCCGCTTCGCGCTGTCGCTGGCGACGGCCCGGTAGGAAGCCGGCAGGACGGCCCGCTGGGCCGCGGAGGCGAGAAGCCGACGGTCTGGATACTGGATTGCGGATATCGGATCCAGTATCCGGATCTCCACGGTGAGTCCCGGCGTCCGCGCGACCCGCCACAGCGACGCGCCCAGCGGGTCCTCCCCCACATACGCCGCCGCCCCTTCGGGCCGATAGGCGATGCGTACCGGTTGTATATCGGATCCCGTATCCACAGCGGCCTGGAAGAGCGCCGGACGGAACCGTCCGCCGTCCCGCCCGCACCACGTGGAGCCCTCCGGGAAGACCGTCACCCGGCCGCCCCCGGCCAGCACCCCGGCGACCTCGCGCACCGTCCCGGGCAGCCGGCGCAGCCCGTCGCGGTCGATGAAGAGCGTGCCGCCCAGGGCGGCGAGCGGGCCGAGCACCGGCCAGCCGCGCACCTCCCGCTTGGCGATCATCCGGCCGGGCAGGACGGCGGCGACGACGGGTATGTCGAGCCAGGAGACGTGGTTGGCGACCACGAGCGCGGACCGGCCGGCGCCCGGGAGGGCGCCGGTGACGGTCAGCCGGACCCCGAAGGCCCGGACGACCGCCCGCGTCCAGAACCGCACCAGGGCGTACCGCGCGGCGGCGGGCAGCGGGCCCGCCACGGGCAGCAGGAGCACGCCGAGGAGGACGGTCGCGAGGCCCGCCGCGAGGCGGGCGCCGGCGAGCGCCGCGGGCGCGGTCCGGAAGGCATTCCGGGCCGCCGGTAAGGGGTCCGGGTGGGCCGCGCAGCGGCGGCCCGGGGTGCAGGGCGCCGTGGGGAGCCACGGCGAGGGGACCGGGACCGCGGCGTTCACGAGGCCGGGACGAGCGAGAGGAAGTGGCGCAGGTAGCGCGGGTTGGTCCGGCGCAGCGAGAGCAGCACGTACAGGTCGGCGACGCCGAAGTCGGGATCGTGGGCCGGGGCCCCGCAGACCCAGGCGCCCAGCCGGATGTAGCCGCGCAGCAGCGGGGGCAGTTCGGTGCGGCCCTCGGGGCGGCGGACGCCGTCGGAGTTCCACAGCTTGTGCGGGGTGACCCAGTACTCCTCGGGGGCGAGGTGCTTCGCCTTGACGGTGTCCCAGGTGGCCGCGGCGAGCGCGCCGCCGTCGGCGAGCGGGACAGAGCAGCAGCCGGCGAGCCACTCGTGGCCGGTGTCGGTCATGTAGCGGGCGAGGCCGGCCCAGATGAGGGCGATGACGGCGCCGTTGCGGTGGGCGGGGTGGACGCAGGAGCGGCCGACCTCGACGAGGTCGTGCCGGATCGGCGCGAGCCGGGCGAGGTCGAACTCGGACTCGGAGTAGAGGCGGCCGGCGACGGCGGCCCGCTCGGGCGGCAGGATCCGGTAGGTGCCGACGACCTCGCCGGTGGACTCCTCGCGGACCAGGAGGTGGTCGCAGTAGGCGTCGAAGGCGTCGGTGTCGAGGCCGGGCTCCGGTCCGTCGAGGCGGGCGCCCATCTCGCCGGCGAAGACCAGGTGGCGCAGGCGCTGGGCGGCGCGGACGTCGTCCTGGTCGCGGGCGAGTCCCACCAGGTAGCGCGGTTCGGGTTCGGGGCCGCCGGCCCGTCCGGGCTGCGCGGGCAGCGCCACGGCGGGCTGGATGCCCGCGGGCACGGGGACGGCGGGGGCGGTGGCGTCGGCGAGCACGTGCGAGAGGGCGGTCATGGCGGTCTCCTCCGGGATACGGAAGGTGAAGGGGCGGCGCCGGTCCGCGAGCGGTGCGGCCCGGCCCCTCGTTTCTTCCGCCGCAGCCTGGATTCGACATGACCGCCCGGGGGATCGCGGGTGTGGGAAGGCTGAATGCTCCGCGGCGCCCGTGCCCGGGGGCGCCACGCCCGGCCGCCCGGCCTGGCCCCTGGCCTCCAGGCCGGGGCAGGGCGGCTCGCCGTCCGGCCGGAGCGGCCGGCCACCTCCCCCTGGCCGACGGTCCCGCCGCCACCGTTCCCGGCCCCCTCGGCCACCCGACCCACTCGCCCGGCTTGGCCCTGCTGGCCCTACTCGGCCTACTCGGCCAGGGTCTCCGTGATGGCCTCCGACGCCTTGCGGGCCGCCTTCCTGGCGTCCTCGCCTTCCAGGACGGCGGTCATGAAGGGCTTGATGGGGTTGTCGCCCTCGACGCTCGCCCACTGCGGGGAGTTGGGGGTGGCGCGTCCGTTGGCGGCGCCGGCGGCCATGGCCGCGGTGGCCTCCTGCCCGGAGACGACGGAGGCGAGGCCCTTCTTGTTGGGCACGTAGCCCATGGCGCGGGCGAGTTCGGTCTGCCACTTCTCCCCGGCCAGCGCCTTGACGACGTCGAGGGCGGCGGTGCGGTCGGGGGCGTTCTCCGGGATGATCAGGTCGGAGCCGCCGGTGAAGACGGCGCCGGGGGTGCCGGCCTTCTTGCCGGGGACGGGGAAGTAGCCGAGCTTGTCCTTGAGGCCGGGGTTGGCCTTGAGGATGGCGGAGACGGCGCTGGGTACGGCGACGATCTGGGCGACGTCGCCGCGGGCGAAGACCTCGGCCTGCGGCGGGTTCTGCTCGTCGGCGTTCTTCGGGCCCGCGCCGAGGGACTGGAGGTCCTTGTAGAACTCCATGCCGCGCAGGGCCTCGGGGCTGTCGAGCGTGCCGCTCCACACGCCGCCCTCGTCGACGGCCAGCTCGCCGCCCTCGTCCCAGATGAAGCCGGCGAGGGTGTACCAGTCCTGGCCGGCCAGGTAGATGCCCTGGGAGCCCTGGCGGTTCAGCTTCTCGGTGGCGTCGAGCCACTCCGCGCGCGTGGCGGGCGGTTCCGTGACGCCGGCCTGGGCGAAGAGGTCCTTGTTGTAGATGACGATGCGGTTCGCGGCGTACCAGGGGATGCCGTACTGGGAGCCGCCGACGCTGCCGGGTTCGGCGAGGCCGGGCAGCCAGTCCTCGCTGCCGAGGTCGCGGACGGACTCCAGGGTGAGGTCGAAGAGCCGGTCGGTGTCGGCGTACTGGGCGACCTGGGTGTTGCCGACCTCGATGAGGTCCGGTCCGCCGCCGCCCTTGATGGCCTCGGTGACCTTCTTGCCGATGCCGGTCCAGTCCTGGATGGTGACGTTGAGTTCGACGTCGTCGTGCTCGTCCTCGTACGCCTCGGTGAAGCGGTTCAGGAAGTCCTCGCTGACGCTGTCCCGCATGAGCCATATGTCGACCGTCCGGGTCTCGCCCCCGGAGCCCGGCAACAGCCCGCAGCCCGCGAGGGCGAGTGCGGTGGCGGCAGCCAGCGGGCATGCGAGGAAGCGGTTCTTCACGGAGGTCACCTTCGGTTCAGCACACGGTGGTGCGACATGGGCGGCTGACCCGACGTGTGGGGGGACCGAACGGGATGTTCGCGCGGGTATGTGGCCAGGATTCTGGTCTGGACCAACCGAGGTGGTCAAGTCCTTGACCATCTCGTTCCCGGATCGGGCGGGCATTCGGAACGGTTACCCACGGGTACGGGCGAAGGGGGCGGGACCGCCCCCGTGTCGTGTCGCGGGGTGCCGCGCGCTGGGGCACGGTGGAGTGGTCCCACTCGCGGGCACCGAGAGGATCCGGCCCCCATGTCGAACCACACCTACCGCGTCACCGAGATCGTCGGCACCTCCACCGAGGGCGTCGACCAGGCCATCCGCAACGGCATCGACCGCGCCTCGCAGACGCTCCGCGGCCTCGACTGGTTCGAGGTCACGCAGGTCCGCGGGCACCTGGTCGACGGGCGGATCGAGCACTACCAGGTCGGCCTGAAGGTCGGCTTCCGGCTGGACGAGAACGCCTGACGCGGGTCGGGCCGGCGGGCTGCGCGGCCCTCCGCGGCCGGGGTCAGGTCCTGCCCTCGCGCTCCTGGGCCTCCCTCAGCGCCTCGGAGGGGGTCGCCCAGTGGGCGCGGACGACCGGGAAGCCGGCCGCCTCCGCGGCGTCGCAGACGAGCCCGTCGTCGTCGACGAGCATCCGCACCTCCCGGCCGGCGGCGAGCCGCCGCAGGATCTCCACCTTGGTGACCCGCGCCGGCCGGAAGTCGCGGTGACGCCGCATGTGCAGCGGCCCCTCGGGCAGGCCCTGCGCGGCCAGCCACTCCAGGGTGTCCCGCCGGCAGCGCTCCGGACGCCCGGTCAGGTACACCACCTGGCACTCCTCGGCCGCCGACCGGCACAGCACCACGCCCTCCACCAGCGGCGGGTCGTCCGGAGCCGCCCCGAAGAAGGCGTCCCAGTCCCGCGGCCTGCGCTCCAGGAAGTGCTGCCGGTGGGCCGTGTCGGCCAGTGTGCCGTCGAGGTCGAAGACGGCCAGCGGCCGGGAGTCTCCTGTCACGCGTCCAGCCTAGGAGCCGGGACCGACAACCGTCGCGCGGCGGGGCGGCCGCCGGGAACACCGGCGGCACGCGCGCGTTGGAACCCTCATGAGCACTCTGCCCCCGGGCCTCCGCCTCTCGGTCCTCGACCGCTCCCGCACACGGGAGGGCGAGTCGCCGTCCCAGGCCCTGCGCGACACCGTGCGGCTCGCCCGCGAGGTCGAGGCGCTCGGCTACCACCGCTTCTGGGTCTCCGAGCACCACGGCGTGCCCGGCGTCGCCGGTTCCGCGCCGACCGTGCTCGCCGCGGCCGTCGCCGCCGCCACCACGGCCATCCGGGTGGGCACCGGAGGGGTGATGCTGCCCAATCACCGGCCCATGGTGGTGGCCGAACAGTTCGGCGTCCTGGCCTCGCTCTTCCCTGACCGGATCGACATGGGCCTCGGCCGCTCGCTGGGCTTCACCGACGGGGTCCGGCGCGCCCTCGGCCACGAGAAGGACGAGGCGGAGTCCTTCCCGGAGCGGATCGAGGAGCTGCTGGGCTGGTTCACCGGCACCCAGACGGCCCATCCCGGCGTCCACGCCCGCCCGGCGGAGGGGCTGCGGGTCCCGCCGTTCGTGCTGGCGACCGGCGCGGGCGCCCGGATCGCGGCGGAGGCGGGGCTGCCGCTGGTCGTCGGGGACCTGCGCCACCGCTCCCGGCTGCTGGCCGCCGTGGAGGCGTACCGGGCCGCCTTCCGGCCCTCGGCATGGGCCCCGGAGCCGTACGTGGTCGTCTCCGGCACGATCGCGGTCGCCCCGACCGAGGCGGAGGCGCGCCGGCTGCTCGTCCCGGAGGCGTGGGGCATGGCGTACTCCCGCACCCGGGGCGACTTCCCGCCGCTCGCGCCGCCGGAGCGGATCGAGCGGCTGCCGATGACGGACCGCCAGCGCGGTCTGTACGAGGAGGGGCTCGCCGGCCATCTGTACGGCACGGAGCCGCAGGTGGCCGAGGGGCTCGCGGACGCCGTGCGGGAGACCGGGGCGGACGAGATCCTGGTGACGACGAGCACGTACGACCGGGAGGCGCTGCTCGCCTCGTACCGGGGGCTGGCCCGGGCGGCGGGGCTGACGCCCTGGAGCGGCCGAGGGACGGATACCGGCCGAGAAACGGATATTGGATAAAATCTCCGAATGCTGGATCCAGTCTCCGCTCACGACCCCTACGTCCGTGTCCGCGGCGCCCGCGAACACAATCTCCAGGCCGTGGACGTCGACATCCCCCGCGACACCCTCACCGTCTTCACCGGCGTCTCCGGCTCCGGGAAGTCCTCGCTCGCCTTCGGGACCGTCTACGCGGAGGCGCAGCGCCGCTACTTCGAGTCCGTGGCGCCGTACGCCCGCCGGCTCATCCACCAGGTGGGCGCCCCGAAGGTCGGGGAGATCACCGGCCTGCCCCCGGCGGTCTCCCTGGAACAGCGGCGCGCCGCGCCGAGCGCGCGCTCCTCCGTCGGCACGGTCACCACCCTGTCGAACTCTCTGCGGATGCTCTACTCCCGCGCCGGCGACTACCCGGCGGGGGCGCCCCGGCTCGACTCCGACGCCTTCTCCCCCAACACGGCCGCGGGCGCCTGCCCGTCCTGCCACGGCCTCGGCCGGATCCACGAGACCAGCGAGGAACTCCTGGTCCCCGACCCGGGCCTGTCGATCCGGGAGGGCGCCGTCGCGTCCTGGCCCGGCGCCTGGCAGGGGAAGAACCTGCGCGACGTCCTCGACACCCTCGGGTACGACGTCGACCGGCCGTGGCGCGAGCTGGACCCGAAGGACCGGGAGTGGATCCTCTTCACCGACGAGCAGCCGGTCGTCACGGTCCACCCGGTCCGTGAGGCGGGCCGGATCCAGCGTCCGTACCAGGGCACGTACACCGGCGCCCGCCGGCTCGTCCTGCGCACCTACGCCGAGTCGAAGAGCCCGGCGCTGCGGGCCAAGGCGGAACGCTTCCTCACCAGCGCGCCGTGCCCGGTGTGCGGCGGGAGCCGGCTGCGCCCCGAGGCGCTGGCCGTCACCTTCGCCGGCCGGACCATCGCCGAGCTGGCGGCGCTGCCGCTGACCGCCCTGGCGGAGGTGCTGACCCCGGCCGCCGCGCCGGCCGCGCGGGCCACCACACCCACCGGCCCCACCGCCACGCCCGGCGGCCCGGAGACCGCCCGTGTCCTCGCCGACGACCTGCTCGCCCGGATCGCCACCGTCACCGAACTCGGCCTCGGCTACCTCTCCCTGGACCGCACCACCCCCACCCTCTCCAGCGGGGAGCTCCAGCGGCTGCGGCTCGCCACCCAGCTCCGCGCCGGACTCTTCGGCGTCGTCTACGTGCTCGACGAACCGTCCGCCGGACTGCACCCGGCCGACACCGAGGCCCTCCTCGTGGTCCTCGACCGGCTGAAGGCGGCCGGCAACACGGTCTTCGTCGTCGAACACCACCTGGACGTGGTCCGGCACGCCGACTGGCTCGTCGACGTCGGCCCGCGCGCCGGGGAACACGGCGGCCGGGTCCTGCACAGCGGACCGCCCGAACTCCTCGCGCACGTCGCGGAGTCGGCCACCCGCCGCTTCCTCTTCGACCGGCCCCCCGTGCCCGAGCGGCCCGCGCTCGCCCCCGGTCGGTGGCTGCGCACCGGCCCCGTCACCCGGCACAACCTGCGCGGAGTGGACGCCGCCTTCCCCCGGGGCGCCCTCACCGCCGTCACCGGCGTCTCGGGCTCCGGGAAGTCCACCCTCGTCGCGGCGCTCGCCGAGGAGACCGAAGGCAGCGGACGGACGGTGACGGTCGATCAGCGGCCGATCGGCCGCACCCCGCGCTCCAACCTGGCCACGTACACCGGCCTCTTCGACGTGGTGCGCAAACTGTTCGCGGAGACCGAGGAGGCCAGGGCCCGCGGTTACAAGGTCGGACGCTTCTCGTTCAACGTGCGGGGCGGCCGCTGCGAGACCTGCCAGGGCGAGGGGTTCGTCTCGGTGGAGCTGCTGTTCCTGCCGAGCACGTACGCGCCCTGCCCCGACTGCCACGGCGCCCGCTACAACCCGGAGACCCTCCAGGTACGGCTGCGCGGTCTGACGATCGCCGAAGTCCTGGACCTGACCGTGGAGTCGGCGGCCGCCTTCTTCGCGGAGGTCCCGGCGGCGGCCCGGAGCCTGACCACCCTCCTCGACGTCGGCCTCGGCTATCTGCGGCTCGGTCAGCCCGCCACCGAACTCTCCGGCGGCGAGGCACAGCGCATCAAGCTCGCCACCGAGCTCCAGCGCCTGCGGCGCGCCCACACCCTGTACGTCCTCGACGAGCCGACCACCGGGCTGCACCCGGCCGATGTCGAGGTGCTGGTGCGGCAGTTGCGGGGGCTCGTGGACGGTGGCCACACGGTGGTCGTCGTCGAGCACGACATGGACGTGGCCGCCGGCGCTGACTGGGTGATCGACCTCGGCCCGGGCGGCGGCGACGCGGGCGGCCGGATCGTCGCCGAGGGGCCCCCGGCCCGGGTGGCGCGTACGGCGGACAGCCGCACCGCGCCCTATCTGGCCCGGGCCCTGGGGATCCCCGGCGGAACCGCCTAGCCGTTCCGTCCGGTGGTGGAGCCGAAGCCGAGCCAGGTGTGGCGGTTGTTCCACCAGCACCAGCCGACCTTGGGTGCGCCCTTGCGCTCCTTGCCGTCGCGTCCGGTGCCGTTGCTGATCCAGATGGCCGGAGTGCGGGCGTCGAAGGAGCCGTTGGGCTTGCGCAGGCGCGAACCGATGGTCATGAAGCACTTGTTGCGCTCCAGGACCTCGGGCCGCTGGAGCAGCCAGTGGATGCCCTCGGTGAGGAGCAGCGGGGTGCGCCCGGCGCCGGTGAGGGCCGGAAGGGCCTCCTCGGGCGACCAGTTGCCCATGTGGTCGCCCCGGTCCAGGTCGTGGACCAGGTAGAAGGGGCCGTCGGGGAGCTCCACGCCCTGCGGGGCGAAGGCGTCCACGTCCTCCATGTCGACCACGACGAATCCGGGCTTGTCCGCGAGGCGGAGCAGCGGGGCGAGGGCAGAGGCGGGCGCGGCGTCCGGGTGGACGGCCAGCAGGGAGCCGGCCGGGGCGTCGGCGGCGGCCTTCTCGGCGTAGGCCCGCAGCTCGCCGGCGTCGACGCCGGTGCGGGCGGGCACCCCGAGCTCGATGAGCCGCTCGGCCTGGGCGGCGAGCGGGGGCAGCGGGAAGGGGCTGGTGTGGACGTCGGCGGAGGGGGTGGTGCTGTGCGCGTCGGGCAAGGTTCTCCTCGGTCGGGATGGCGTCGGCCCGGGGAGAACGGCCCGGGCCGGCGCTTTGTTCCCGGTGGCGAGGAGGTTTCTCACCTCACCCGTGTCCGGCGGGACGAGGACTTCTCGCCCCACCCGTGTCCGGCGGGACGAGGACTTCTCGCCTCACCCGTGTCCGGCAGGACGAGGTTCTCTCACTTCACCTTGCGCCGGGCCCGCAGCCACTCCTTGTTCATGGCCGCGATCGAGGGCAGCGGGATGCCCTTGGGGCAGGCCGTGGCGCACTCGCCGGTGAGGGTGCAGCCGCCGAAGCCCTCGGCGTCCATCTGGGCGACCATGTCGAGGACCCGGGTCTCGCGCTCCGGGGCGCCCTGCGGCAGCACGTTCAGGTGGTTGATCTTGGCGGAGGTGAAGAGCATCGCCGAGCCGTTCGGGCAGGCGGCGACGCAGGCGCCGCAGCCGATGCACTCGGCGTGCTCGAAGGCGAAGTCGGCGTCCGCCTTGGGGACGGCGGTCGCGTGGGCCTCGGGGGCGGAGCCGGTGGGGGCGGTGACGTAGCCGCCGGCCTGGATGATCCGGTCGAAGGCGGTGCGGTCGACGACGAGGTCCTTGACGACCGGGAAGGCGGAGGCCCGCCAGGGTTCGACGTCGATGGTGTCGCCGTCGCGGAAGGACCGCATGTGGAGCTGGCAGGTGGTGGTGCGCTCGGGGCCGTGGGCGTCGCCGTCGATGACGAGGCTGCACGCGCCGCAGATGCCCTCGCGGCAGTCGTGGTCGAAGGCGACGGGGTCCTCGCCGCGCAGGATGAGGTCCTCGTTGAGGGTGTCGAGCATCTCCAGGAACGACATGTCGGGGGAGACGCCGTCCACCTCGTAGGTGACCATGGCGCCCTCGGCGCCGGGGTTCTTCTGGCGCCAGACGCGCAGGTTGAGCTTCATGCGTAGCTCCGCTGGGTGGGGTGGACGTACTCGAAGGCGAGGTCCTCCTTGTGGAGGACAGGGGCGCCGCCGGTGAACTCCCAGGCGGCGGCGTACGCGAACTCCTCGTCGCGGCGGGCGGCTTCGCCGTCCGGGGTCTGGGACTCCTCGCGGAAGTGGCCGCCGCAGGACTCGGCGCGGTTCAGGGCGTCGAGGCACATCAGCTCGGCGAGTTCGAGGTAGTCGACGATCCGGTTGGCCTTCTCCAGCGACTGGTTGAGCTCGGCGCCGGTGCCGGGGACCTTGATGCGGCGCCAGAACTCCTCGCGGATCTCGGGGACCCGGCGGAGCGCGGTGCGCAGTCCCTCCTCGGTGCGGGCCATGCCGCAGAACTCCCACATGATCTCGCCGAGTTCGCGGTGGAAGGAGTCGGGGGTGCGGTCGCCGTCGACGGAGAGGAGGAGGTTGAGCCGGTCCTCGGTCTCGGCCAGGACCTCGCGGACGGCCGGGTGTTCGTCGGTGACGGGCTCGGCGTGCGGGTGGCGGGCGAGGTAGTCGTTGATGGTGGCCGGCAGGACGAAGTAGCCGTCGGCGAGGCCCTGCATGAGGGCGGAGGCGCCGAGCCGGTTGGCCCCGTGGTCGGAGAAGTTGGCCTCGCCGACGGCGAAGAGGCCGGGGACGGTGGTCTGGAGGTCGTAGTCGACCCACAGTCCGCCCATCGTGTAGTGGACGGCCGGGTAGATCCGCATGGGGACCTCGTACGGGTTCTCCGCCGTGATCCGCTCGTACATGTCGAAGAGGTTGCCGTACTTGGCCTCGACGGCCTTGCGGCCCATCCGGGCGATGGCGTCGGCGAAGTCCAGGTAGACGCCCTGGCCGCCGGGGCCCACTCCCCTGCCCTCGTCGCAGACGTTCTTGGCGGCGCGGGAGGCGATGTCGCGGGGGACGAGGTTGCCGAAGGAGGGGTAGATCCGCTCCAGGTAGTAGTCGCGCTCGTCCTCGGGGATCTCGGCGGCGGGGCGGGTGTCGCCCTTGGCCTTCGGCACCCAGATGCGGCCGTCGTTGCGGAGCGACTCGCTCATCAGGGTCAGCTTCGACTGGTGGTCGCCGGTGCGCGGGATGCAGGTGGGGTGGATCTGGGTGAAGCAGGGGTTGGCGAAGTACGCGCCGCGCCGGTGGGCCCGCCAGACGGCGGTGGCGTTGGAGTTCATCGCGTTCGTCGACAGGTAGAAGACGTTGCCGTAGCCGCCGCTGGCGAGGACGACGGCGTCGGCGTAGTGGGTGGAGATCTCGCCCGTGATCAGGTCGCGGGCGACGATGCCGCGGGCCCGGCCGTCGACGACGATCAGGTCGAGCATCTCGGTACGGGCGTGCATCTCGACGTTCCCGGCGGCGATCTGCCGGGACAGCGCCTGGTAGGCGCCGAGGAGGAGCTGCTGGCCGGTCTGGCCGCGGGCGTAGAAGGTGCGGGAGACCTGGACGCCGCCGAAGGAGCGGGTGTCGAGGAGTCCGCCGTACTCGCGGGCGAAGGGGACGCCCTGGGCGACGCACTGGTCGATGATCTCGACGGAGATCTGCGCGAGCCGGTGGACGTTGGACTCGCGGGCGCGGAAGTCGCCGCCCTTGACGGTGTCGTAGAAGAGGCGGTGGACGGAGTCGCCGTCGTTGCGGTAGTTCTTCGCGGCGTTGATGCCGCCCTGGGCGGCGATGGAGTGGGCGCGGCGGGGCGAGTCCTGGAAGCAGAACTGGACGACGTGGTAGCCCTGTTCGGCGAGGGTGGCGCCGGCGGAGCCGCCGGCGAGGCCGGTGCCGACGACGATGATCCGGTGTTTGCGCCGGTTGGCGGGGTTGACCAGCTTGGCCTCGAAGCGGCGGGTGTCCCACCGCTCGGCGATGGGCCCGGCCGGCGCCTTGGTGTCGGCGATCGGTTCGCCGGTGCGGAAGTCGAGGTAGCTCATGGTCAGTTCACCACTCCGGTCATGACGCCGACGGGGACGGCGATGAAGCCCGCGGTCAGGGCGAGCGCGAGGAGGTTCGCCGTGAGGCGCAGGGCGCGTTCGCGCCGGGCGTTGCCGACGCCGAGGGTCTGGGCGGCGCTCCAGAAGCCGTGCCGGACGTGGAGTCCGACGGCGAGCATGGCGACGATGTAGATCGTGTTGCCGTACCAGGTGGAGAAGGTGTCGATGACGTTCTGGTAGGGCCTGCCCTCCTCGAAGCCGCCGGGGTGGACGGTCCCGGTGGTGAGGTCGAGGACGTGCCAGACGATGAAGAGGGCGAGGATGATCCCGCCCCAGCGCATGGTGCGGGTGGCGTACGAGGAGCCCTTGCGCCGGTGGGCGTACCGGGTGGGACGTGCCTTGATGTCGCGGCGGCTGAGCTGGTACGCGGAGACGGCGTGCGCGCCGACGGCGGCGAGGAGCACGATCCGGGCGAGCCACAGTCCCCACTCGTGGTGCAGGACCGGGGCGCCCATCACCCGCAGCCAGTGGGCGTAGCCGTTGAACTCCTCGGGGCCGAAGAAGACCTTGAGGTTTCCGGCCACGTGTGCGACGAGGTAGGCGAGCATGACGAGGCCGCTCGCGGCCATCACGGTCTTCTTGCCGATGGTCGACGACCAGAAGCCGCGGGTGGGGGTGCGGGACGGCGGTCGGGCCGGGGCCGCCTCGCGGGCGGACGCCGAGCCCTTCGCGGACGCCGAGCCCTTCGCGGACCCCGTGTCCTTCGGGGTCGCCGTGTCCTTGCTGGGTGCCAGAGCCATGCCTTCGACGCTAGGGCCGAAGGACCCGAGAGGTCCAAGACATGGTCCGGCTGATATCCATAGGCTGTAGCTATGCGTGTGCCCTAGGCTGGGCTTCATGCAGTTCCAGCAGCTCCTCTACTTCGTGGCCGTCGCCGAGACCCGCCACTTCACCCGGGCCGCCGAACGCGTCCACGTGTCGCAGCCCTCCCTCTCCCAGCAGATCAAGGCGCTGGAGCAGGAACTGGGCGCGGAACTGTTCAGCCGGGCCCGCGGCAACATCGCGCTCACCGACGCCGGAGAGGCCCTCCTCCCGCTGGCCCGCCGGATCCTCGCCGACACCGAGACCGCCCGCCGCGAGGTCCAGGAACTCGCCCAGCTCAAGCGCGGCCGGGTGCGCCTCGGCGCCACCCCCAGCCTCTGCACCGGCCTCCTCCCCGACGTCCTGCGCGCCTTCCACGACCTGCACCCGGGGATCGAGCTGCTCATCGAGGAGGGCGGCTCGCACGACCTGGTGCGGGAGCTGGCCCGCGGCTCCCTCGACCTGGCGCTCGTCGTGCTGCCGCTGCCGTCGCCGTCGCCGGCGCTGACCACGGTGGAGCTGCTGCGCGAGGACCTCGTGGTGGTCTCGGCGGCCTCCGCGCCACCGCCGCGCCGGCCGGTCCGGATCACCGACCTGCGCGACCAGCCGCTGGTCATGTTCCGGCACGGCTACGACCTGCGGGAGCTGACCGTCGGGGCGTGCCGGGCCGCCGGATTCGAGCCGACGTTCACCGTCGAGGGCGGCGAGCTGGACGCGGTCCTCGGCTTCGTACGGGCCGGGCTCGGGCTCGCCGTCGTCCCCGCCATGGTCGCCTCCCGGGCCGGCCGCGACCTGCGCGTCACCGCGCTCGCCCGGCCCGGTCTGCGCCGCACGATCGCCCTCGCCCACCGCAGCGACGTCGCCCCGCCGCGCGCCGCCCGCGAGCTCCAGAAGCTCCTGATGGCCACGCGGCGCGGCAAGACGGGCCTGGACGCCCCGCAGCAGGCAGCAGGCGGGTAGCGGGAGGTCAGGGTTCGATGAGCCCGGCCCGGATCGCGTACCGGGTCAGTTCGAGGCGGTCGCGCAGCCCGAGCTTCTGGAGGATGTTGGCGCGGTGCCGCTCCACCGTCTTCGGGCTGATGAAGAGCAGATCGCCGATCTCCTTCGAGGTGTGTCCCTCGGCCACCAGCTTCAGGATCTCCTCCTCCCGCTCGGTGACCGGCCGCTCGGGCAGCCCGGCGCCGGAGCGCGCCCGGTCGAGGTAGCTGCGGATCAGCGCGGTCTCCGCGCCCGGGTAGATGAAGGGTTCGTCGCGCAGCGCCGACCGGCAGGCCTCGACGAGGTCCCGGTCGGCGACGGACTTCGGCACGTACCCGTTGGCGCCGGCCCTCAGCGCCTCGAAGAAGTACTCCTCGTTGTCGTACATGGTCAGCATCAGGATCCGCAGCCCGGGCCGCAGCCGGGCGAGTTCGCGCGCCGCCTGGAGCCCGGTCATCCGGGGCATCGCGATGTCCAGGACGGCGAGATCCAGCCGGTCGTCCCCGCGCGCGGCGGCGACCGCCTCCGCCCCGTCCCCCGCCTCCGCGACGACCTCCAGATCCGGCTCCGCGTCGAGGATGAGCCGCACCCCGCGCCGTACCAGCGCGTGGTCGTCGACGAGGAGGATCCGGGCGGGCGGGCGTACGGGGGAGGTCATGGCTCGTGTCCAGAGGTCGGGGCCGGCAGGGGTACGGGATCGGTTCCGGGCGTCCGTACGGAACCGGCACGGGGTACGGAATCGGCACGGGGTACGGGCTCACCGCCGGATCCGGGCACAGGCCCAGGACCGGGACCGGGCACCGCCGCAGGACCGGGCACCGCCGCAGGCACAGGCACGGCCACAGGACCGGCCGCGGGCCCGACCACCTCCCCACGCGCGCGTGCCGCCGCCGGGACCGGTTCCGGGACCGGTTCCGCGACCGGTTCCGCCGTCCGCCGCTCCGGCAGGTCGAGGCGTACCTCCGTACCGCCGTCCTCCCCCGGTCCCACCCTCAGCTCGGCGCCGACGAGCAGCGCGCGCTCGCGCATGCCGCCGATCCCTGCGCCCTCCTCGGCGCCGGCCGTGCCCCGGCCGTCGTCGCGGACGAGGAGGCGGGTGCCGCCGTGCGGGGACGGGCCGAGACGCAGTTCGACGAGGCCGGCGGCGGCGTGGCGGGCCGCGTTGGTGAGGCTCTCCTGGGCCACCCGGTAGACGACGAGTTCCGTGGCCGGGTCGAGGGGCCTTGGGGCGGGCGCGAGCTGGGTGGTCACCCGGAGGCCCGGTGTGGAGAGTTCGCCGGCGAGGGAGCGGAGGGCGCTGTGCAGGCCCAGTTCCTCCAGGACCCCGGGCCGCAGCCGGCGGGCGATCCGGCGGATCTCCTCCAGTCCGGCGCGGGTGGTCTCCTGTGCCTGACGCAGGTCCTCGCGGAGGTCCGCCGGAGCGTGGTCGGCGGTGTGTTTGAGCTGGAGGAGGACGGCGGTGAGGGTCTGGCCCACCTCGTCGTGGAGCTCGCGGGCGATCCGCTGGCGCTCCGCCTCCTGCGCGGTGAGGACCCGGGCGCTGCTGGTGGCCCGCTCGGCCTCCAGCCGGTCCAGCATGGCGTTGAAGGCGGCGGTCAGGTCGGCGATCTCGCCGCGTCCGGTGACCTCGGCCCTGGTGCCCGGCTTGAGGAGGTCGGCCGCGCCCATGGCGCGGCCGAGCCGGCCGAGCGGGGCGAGGCCCACGCGCAGCAGCACCGCGTTGAGGACGAGCATCAGGACGAGGCCGCCGACCACGACGATCGCCTCGCCGAGGAGGACCGGGGTGGAGACGGTGACGGGTCCCAGGAGGAGTCCCGCGGCGAGGACGAGGACGGCCGCGTTGAGGAGGAAGATCCGTCCGTACAGTGACACCGTCCCGCCCTCTCCCTCTCCTGACTCCGCCGACTCCGGTCGGCCCCGGTGGCCGCTCACCCGCCGACCGCACCGGCCATGCCGACCGCGCCGACCGCACTGACTGCGCAGACCGCGCTGACCTGCGAAGAAGCCTACGTCCCCGCCCCATCGTCACCGCCGCCCGGGCCCCCTGTCCATCCGTGCCGGCACCCATGTGCGAAGGGCGTCCGGCGTGGCAGCATGTTCCGGCCGCGGCCCCGGAACTCCCGCCTCTGCACAGGGGCACCGGCCTCCTCGCCGCGCGCGCCCACGCCATTCGACGACACGAGGAGTCCGGGCCGTGCCCACTTCACGGATGAGCTCGACGCCGCTTCCCGGCATCGGCGTCCAGTACGACCTCACCACCCGGGAACACCGGCACCTGTCGGTGATCGCCCACCGCGACGGCACCCGCACGGTCAACGTGTACCGGTCCGACGACCCCGACGCCTGTCTGCAGTCGCTGCACCTGACCGCCGGGGAGTCCGCCGCGTTCGTCGACGCGCTGCTGCCCGCCCACCACAGCCCGAACCTGCTCCACACCACCGAGCTGGGCCTGGTGGCCGAGCGCATCGAGCTGTCCTCGGCCTCCCACTGGAACGGCCGCACCCTCGGCGAGACCCGCATGCGCACGGAGACCGGCGTGTCCATCGTCGCCGTCCTGCGCCGCGCCGACGCCGTCCCCTCCCCCGGCCCCGGCTTCCGCCTCGCGGGCGGGGACACCCTCATCGTCATCGGCACCCACGAGGGCGTGGACGCCGCCGCCACCATCCTGGGAAGGGAGTGATCGGTGCACTCGTCCGCCGTCTTCCTCATCGAGTTCGGAGCGATCATCCTCGGTCTCGGCCTGCTGGGCCGGATGGCCGGGCGGCTGAGGTTCTCGCCCATACCCCTGTATCTGCTGGCCGGGCTCGCGTTCGGCAAGGGCGGACTGCTGCCGTTGGGGGCGAGCGCGGCCCGGCTGACCGGCCGGGGAGCCGCCGGAAATCCGCGTGCGTGGCGGTCGGGCGGGCTGCGAGCATCGCGGAATGGACCACGCTCTCGAACGCCTGCTCGTCCGGCACACCTTGCGGCTTCCCCTGCCCGCCGGTCCCGCCGGGGACGGCTCCGCCGCCGCCCTGCGGTTCGACGCCGCGCTGCGGACGGCGGGCTTCGCCCTGGCGAACCCGCTGCTGCGGGAGTTGTCCGGGCGGTCCGCCGAGACCGTCGTCGAGCTGGCCCGCCGGGCGCTGGAGGCGGTCCGCGAGCGGGTCGGCGACCACGTCCGGCACAACGCGTACTTCATCGACTTCCCCCACAACGTCCCCGACACCGGGGAGTTCTGGCTGTCGTGCGTCCTGAAGGCGCTCGACGACCCCGAGGCCCGGGAGGCCGTCGAGGCGCGGCCGAGCGCCGGGGTCCTGAACCTTCTGACGCTGCCCGGCTACGGCCGGTACCAGCACTCGTACGAGGAACTGCTCGCGGCGCACGAGGAGTTGACCCCGTCGGACGGTGACCGGCTGACCGTGCTGCACCTCGGCGGCCCCCTCGGGGAGGAGATCGGCGCGCTGTACGTGTCGCTGGCCGGTTCCGTGACGCCGCTGGGCGAGGAGCACCTGGCCGATCTGTCGGTGCTCGCCGCGCACTGCGCGGACGGGCCGCAGCCGGCGGAGATCCCGGTCCGGGAGAACCGGGCCGTGGTCAACGCCGCCCGGCTGCGGGCCGGCGCCGCCCCGCTGCTCGACACCGTCACGGACGTGCTGCGGCTGGCCTGCGCGCTGTCGGACGGGGACGTGACGCTGCGGGAGCGGACCCGCTTCCGCGGCCTGTCCCGGCCGCTGCGCCGGGTCCTGCTCGCGGGCCTGGACGCGGTGGTGGCGGCCGCGCCGGAGAAGCTGGCCGACGTGGGGCGGGACCGGGAGGCGTGGAAGCGGCTCGGCGAGCGACTGCACCCGCACGAGCACCCGGCGTGGCCGCACGCGGCCCGGGTGTTCGCGGTGGCGCGCGGCGAGCTGCGGGCGCCGTCCCTGGACGCCCGGGTCGAGGCGCTGCTCGCCGACGAGGACGCGCCGGGGGCGGCGGAGCTGCTGGCCGCGGCCGCGCCCGGGCGGCTCTTCCGGGCCCTGGACCGGCTGTTGCGCACCGCGCCGGACGACGCCGGCCGGGAAGCGGTGCTGGCCGCGGCGGAGCGCGCCGCGCCGCGGGTGGCGGGCCGGGTGGTGCTGTCGGTGCGGGAGCACCTGCAGAACCGGCACGACGCCTCGGGCGCGCCCCGGCGCCTGTTCGTGAACCGGAACGGCACCGCGTGGGCGACCGCGGACACCCGCCGCGACCTGCCGAGGGCCGTCCAGCGGCGGCTGCTCGCGCTGCTCGACGGGGAGACCCTGCGGCGGCTTCCCGTGACCGGGCGCCTGCTGGTCGACCCCGCGATCCTGGACGTGGCGCTGCCGCTGAGCGGCCGGGCCTCGACGGGAGGGTTCGGGGTGCTGCCGCGCGGCTCCGTCTCGCCGGTCGACGGCGAGCTGCTGCGGTTCTTCATGTACTGGAAGGAGGCACGGCGCAGGACGGACCTGGACCTGTCGGCGCTGCTCCTCGACGAGCGGTACGCGACGATCTCCTGGCTGTCGTACACGGAGCTGACCACGGTGGAGGGCCGGCACTCCGGGGACATCACCGAGGCCCCGGACGGCGCCTCGGAGTTCATCGAGCTGCGGCTCGGGGCCGTGCGCGGCGCGTTCGTGGTCCCGCACGTGCACGTGTACGCGGGCGAGACCTTCGAGGAGACGGCCGAGTCCTTCTTCGGGTACATGCTCCGCGAGGGCGAGCGGGGCGGCCGTCCCTTCGAGCCGCGCACGGTCCGGATGAAGTCCGAGCTGCGCGGGCCGGGGCGGGTGGCGCTGCCGGTGGCCTTCCGGCGGGACGACGAGGGGCGGTGGCACGCGCACTGGCTCCACCTGTGCCTGCGGGGCACGCCGTCGGACAACCGGGTCGAGGACCACCGGGTCTCGCTGGCACTCCTGCTGCGGGGCGCGGTCGAGCGGAATCCGGTGACGGTCCGTCATCTGGTCGAGCTCGCACGGCAGTCGGGCGCGGAGGTCTCGGAGTGGTCCGGGGGCGCGGTGCCGGCGGAGCCGGTGACGTACCTCGGTCTGGCCCGGCCCGAGGGTCTCGCGCCGGGTTCCCGGGTCGTCACGCCGGAAAATCTGCGCGACCTGGTCCCGGCCTGAGTGTTACGGTCGGTGCGGGGCGAGGCCATGAAGGGGCTTCCTTCTCATACTCCTGATGACATAGCCCCTTCGCTTTCCTCGCCCCCTTCGCGCTTCACCCGTGTGGGCCCGGTCCTCAGGAGTTCCGGGCCCACACGCGCGTGTGCTCACACCGCGTCGGCGAGGACCAGGGAGTGGATGCGGTCCGGGGCGCCGGGGCGGGCGTAGTACCAGCCCTGGGCGGTGTCGCAGCCGATCTCGCGGAGGCGCGCGGCCTGGGCGGCGGTCTCCACCCCCTCGACGGTGACGGCGAGTTCGAGGCTGTGGGCGAGGGAGACGATGCCTTCGACGATCTTCAGGTCGACGGGGTCCACCGGGTGCTGCTGCATGCCGCGGGTGAAGGAGCGGTCGAGCTTGAGGACGCTCACCGGGAGGCGGCGCAGGTTGGCGAGGTTGGAGTAGCCGGTGCCGAAGTCGTCGAGGGCGATGTCGACGCCCATCTCGGCGAGTTGGCGCAGCGGCTTCAGGAGGTCCTCGTCGGCGCCGATCAGGGCGGACTCGGTGACCTCCAGGCAGAGCGCGCCCGGTGCGAGCCCGGCGCGCTCCAGGACGTCGACGGTGTCGGCGACGAGCCGGGGGTGGTGCAGCTGTGTCGGCGACAGGTTGACGTTGATGCGGAGCTGGTTGCCGGACCTGGGGTTGTCGAGCTCCCAGGAGCGCGCCTGCCGGACGGCCTCCTGGAGGACCCAGCGGCCGAGCGGGACGATCAGCCCGGTGTCCTCGGCGAGCGGGATGAAGCGGTCGGGGCCGAGGACGCCGTGCTGCGGGTGGCTCCAGCGGACGAGGGCCTCGGCACCGTGGACGCTGCCGTCGTCGAGGTGGACGAGCGGCTGGTACTCGATGAAGAACTCGCCGCGTTCCAGGGCGGTCGGCAGAGCGGTGGTGAGGCCGTGCCGGGTGATGGCGCGGGCGTCGGCCTCGGGGTCGGCGCGCTCGAAGCGGTTGCCGCCCGCGGACTTGGCCCGGTACATGGTGATGTCGGCGCTGCGCAGGACCTCGGCGGCGGTGCGCTCGCCGGCCGGTCCCTCGACGACGCCGAGGCTGCCGCGCACGGTCAGTTCGCGTCCGTCGACGCCGACGGGGGTGGAGAGCGCGGCGAGGATGCGGTCGGCGAGGGCGACCGCGTCCCCTTCGCCGTCGGTGCCGGTGGTGAGGGCGACGAACTCGTCGCCGCCGAGCCGGGCGACCATCTCGCCGGGGCCGGTGGCGCAGGCCTGGAGCCGGTCGGCGACCTCGACGAGGAGCCGGTCGCCGACGGAGTGGCCGAGGCTGTCGTTGATGGCCTTGAAGCCGTCGAGGTCGAGGTAGCAGAGGGCGAAGCGGGCGTCGTCGCCGCCCGTGGCGGGGGCGACGGCCTTCTCCAGGCGCTCGAAGAAGAGCGTCCGGTTGGGGAGTCCGGTGAGGGCGTCGTGGGTGGCCTCGTACCGCAGGCGCAGGTGGAGCAGGCGCCGTTCGGTGATGTCCTCCATGAGGGCGAGCTGGTACTGGGGGCGGCCCTCGGCGTCGCGGAGCAGGGAGACGGTGAGGTTGGTCCACAGCACGGTGCCGTCACCGCGGTAGTACGGCTTCTCCACCCGGTACTGCTCGCGTTCGCCGCGCACCAGCTCCTCGTAGAGCCGCCAGACGTGCGGGCCGTCCTCGGGGTGGACCCACTCGCTGACGTTGCGGCTGCGGACGTGCGCCTCGACCCCGCCGAACATGCGGGTCATGGTGTCGTTGATCTCGACGATCCGGCCGTCGAGGTCGGCGATGCCGATGCCGATGGCGGCGCCGTCGAAGACGGCCCGGAAGCGGCTCTCGGTGGCGTGCAGGGCGATCTCGGCGGCGCTGCGGGCGGCGAGCGCGGAGCGGGCGATGGCCTCCTGCTCCAGACGGGTGCGCTCGCGCAGGGCCTGGGCGTAGCCGGTGGCCATGGCGTGCTGGAGGCGGGCGCAGCGGGCCCGCAGTTCCTCGGCGGCGAACTCGGGGTCCGTACCGCAGTAGAGGACGAGGTACGAGTCGACGACGCCGAGGCTGCGGCCGAGGGCGTCCGGGTCGGTGCAGTGGGCGTCGACCAGGCCGGCGCCGGCCCGCTGGGCGGGGGCGGTGTCGAAGGGCCGGGCGAGCAGCGCCTCGCACAGCAGGCGGGCGAGCGGGAGGAGATGGCCCTCGAACTCGGTGCGGGTGAGGGAGGTGGCGGTCACCGGGAAGATGGCCCGGCTCCAGATGGTGACGAACCGCCTGAGTCTGTCCTCCGGGCCGTCGGCTTCCGCGGCGGATCCGGACGGCTGCGACGGCACCTTCACGCCTTGCGCCCCACACCTGCGAAGCCGGAGAAGGCGTACGGATCCTCCTCCTCGGCCGGGCTGTCCGGCCGCCACAGCGGCATGGAGACCACGCCGGGTTCGACGGTCTCGGTGCCGTCGAAGAAGCGGGCGATCTCCTCGCGGGAGCGCATCACCAGCGGGCTGCGGGTGCTGCGGTAGACGTCGACGGTGCCGCTGGCCCGTTCCTCGTCGACGGGGATGCCCTCGTACGAGGCGTGGGTGACGACCAGGAGGCTGCCGGGGGCGAGGGCGTCGAGGAGTTCGGCGACGGCCTCGTGCGGCCGGTCGGCGTCCTCCAGGAAGTGCAGGACGGCGACGAGGAGCAGGGC
Source organism: Streptomyces sp. NPDC007863 (assembly GCF_040633895.1). Taxonomy (NCBI): domain Bacteria; kingdom Bacillati; phylum Actinomycetota; class Actinomycetes; order Kitasatosporales; family Streptomycetaceae; genus Streptomyces; species Streptomyces sp. NPDC007863. The sequence continues at coordinate 30,026 of NZ_JBEYEI010000023.1, read as the reverse complement.
CACCGGCCGGTCGAGGTCGAGCAGGCCGGTGAGCTCGGGGCTGTGGAGGATGTCGGCCGGCTTGCGGAGGTCGGCGGGGACGACGGCGGCGCCGTCGACGCCCTCCAGGACGGCCCTGCTGTGCGCCACGGCGACGGGGTCGTGGTCGACGTAGACGATCCGGGCGGCGGGGTCGGCGGCCTGCGCGACCTCGTGCACGTTGCCGAAGGTCGGTATCCCGGAGCCGATGTCGAGGAACTGGGTGACGCCGCCCTCGACGGCGAAGCGGACGGCGCGGCGCATGAACGCCCGGTTCGCCTGCATGATCTTGGGGAGGCCCGGCAGGAACTCCATGGCCTTGCGGGCCGCTTCCCGGTCGACTTCGAAATTGTGCGAGCCGCCCAGATAGAAGTCGTACATACGGGACACGCTCGGTACCGAAATGTCGATACCCGGCGGAGCCCAGGCGGGACGCTCCATCAATGTCTCCAACAAGTCGCCATGGGGGATGCGGCCCGGTGTTCGCGGCCGTGTTCGAGGTGAGGCTACTGATCGCCCGCCGAGAGAGCGAGTAGAAACGGAAATTCGCGGTCCGTTCTTGGTCACACGCCTTTGGCACGTGCGTGCGGAACGAAGAGTTCACGCCTTCAGGTCGTGCAAATTCACGTGCATATGGTCGTGCGACGGCTCTCCGGCCCGCCGTCGGGGGCCCGTTGCGCACCCCCACACCCCTCCGCACCTCGGCGGTCGGCTTCCCGGCACCGGGCCGCCGCCGGCCGCCTTACCGCCGGAACCGGATTCAGGGCAGGGCGACAACCGGACAGTTCTTCCCACGGGGGCCGTCGACGGCTTCCGTCGGCCATTTCATGCCCCGGCGCACGCCCCCTCCACACCTGCTCCGACGGCCCTGATCCTTGCTCCGGATCGGGCAGTCCGCGGCAAAACGTCAAACCGGTGCATCCCAAGATCCCCACCATCCGGGGAATCAGAGCGGATTCGGCCCCCGGTTCGCCGTCCGTGTGTTCAAGCTCGTCGGCGTGTCTCTGTACGGATCACCTCTCACGCGGTCGCTGGCGGCCGCCGGCCTGGTGTGGCTGCTCGCCTCGCCCGCGCCGGCGGCCGCCGACTCCTGCGCCTACGCCACCGTCGGGCCGAACGGCTCGCACACCTCGGTGGCGGTCGTCGGCCCGGACGCGTGCTCACCGCCGCCGAAACCGACCAAGCCGCCCAAGCCGACCAAGCCTCCGAAGCCGCCCGAGCCGAAGCCGCCCACCCCGCCCGAGCCGCCGCAGCAGTCGGTGCCGCCCAGGCCGCCCGTACGGCCCGCGCCCAAGCCGCCGTCCATCGAGCCGGTGCCCGCGCCGCTGCTCCCGCCTCCTCCGTCCCCCGCACGGCCGCCCGCCACCACCCCGGCACCGCGGCCGGCCCCCGACCCGCCGTCGCCCTCCCCCGCGCCCGCCACCCCGGCGCCCGAGGCACCGCCGGCCCCCGCGCCTCCGGCCCCGCCGCCCGCCCGCACGGCGGCGCCGCGCCCGGCCGCCGCACCCCCCGCCGCGCTGCCGCACTACCAGCGGACCAGCAGGCCCCAGCCCAAGAGCACCGCGTCACCCGTCACCACGATGCTCCTCATCACCGCGCCCGCCGTCCTCGCCACCGCGATCCTGCGCCCGCGCTCCTCCCGCTGATCCGGCCCCGGCCGCAGCACCCCCGCACCACGACCCCGAACCCGACTCCCGTGAGGAAGACCGAACACCCATGTCCGAATGGCTCGTCCTGACCCTGGCGATGGCGGCGGCCTGCGCCGTCGTCCTGGCCATCGTCGTCATCAACCACCGGCGGATCCCCGCGGACGACGACCCCAGCGAGACCCCCGACGTCATCGAGTACATGACGATGATGATCGGCGTGATCTACGCGATCGTCCTCGGCCTCGCCATCGCCGGCGTGTGGGAGGCGCGCGGCGCCGCCCAGGAAGTGGCGCGGCAGGAGGCGCAGGCCATGCACGAGATCTCCGAACGCGTCGAGGTCTACCCGGTGATGGACCGCACACAGATCCGCGCCGACGTCGACGCGTACGTGACCTACGTCGTCGACGAGGAGTTCGAGCGGCAGGCCGCGCAGGGCGGTACGACGCCGGAGGGCGACGCCCTGCTCCAGAAGGTCCGCCGGAGCGTCACCGACTACCAGCCGGCGAACGACTTCGAGGGGCAGGCCTACCAGCCGCTGGTCGACCAGGCGATGGTCGCCGACGACGCCCGCGGCGCCCGCGGCCAGAGCGCCGGGGACACCATGCCGGGGGTCGTCTGGTTCGGCCTCATCATCGGCGCCCTGGTCTCGGTGGGGCTGATCTTCACCCTCCAGATCCGGCGCACCGGGCGCGAGCTGCTGCTCGCGGGCCTCTACAGCGCGCTGATCGCCTTCCTGCTCTTCCTCATCTGGGACTTCGACGCGCCGTACGGCCGCGGCCTGGCCGATTCCGCCGCGCCGTTCACCGAGCTGTTCCCGCAGGTCACCGGCTGACCGAAGGGGCGGGGCTGGGCCGCCCGGGGGACATCCGTGCCCCATTCGCACGTCTGGGATCGCGGCTGTGGTAGTGCGCTCCTAGCGTTTCGGGCAACGAGGTGCACGCAGGCTCCATGCGGCCAATCCGCCGCGGCCGGCCCTCGGTACCCGGAGGAATCACCATGCGCGCGATACGAGCCGCGTCCACCGCCCTCCTTGGGGCGGCCGCCCTCGCCCTGGCCGCCCCCGTCACCGTCGCCTTCGCGGCCGACGGCGCGCCCGCGCCGAACCCGCGGGTGCGGGGCGCGAAGGCCCCGGGCGATTTCGTCGTCTCCCCCTCGCTCGTCTCCCCCGGCGGCCAGGTGACGCTCAGCGCCCCCGGCTGCTCCAGCACGGCGACGGCGACCGCGGGCGTCTTCGACACCGTCCAGATCGCCCCCGGGTCGTCGGTGACCGCCACCGTGGACGCGGACGCCAAGCGCGGCGCCGTGTACACGGTGGCGTTCAACTGCTCGGGCGGAGTGCAGGACACCGTGGACCTGACCATCAGCGGTCTCGCCACGCTCTCGCCCACCGCCCGCTCGACGGTGCTGCTCACCCCGCGCGGGGTGCAGGGCGGCCTCGGCGGCTCGCAGAGCGCCGTCGGGCCGGGCACGCTGGCGGCCGGTACGGCCCTGGTGCTGGTCGCGGCGGCCGGTTCGGCGTACGCGATCCGGCGCCGTACGAGCGAGCGCAAGCACTGAGCCCCGGCCCGGGGGCGGCGCCGGACAGCCCGCCGCCCCCGGGTCCCTTCCGGAACGCGGGGGCGGCGGGCACGGTCGGCCGACCGGGAGGTTCGGCCGGTCAGGCGCTCGTGCCGGTCATGCGGCGACGGCGGAGGACGAAGACACCGCCGCCGAGCGCGGCAGCGGCGACCAGGCTGCCGCCGATGGCCATCTCGGTGGAGCTGGGCGCCAGCGAACCGCCGAGACCGCCCTGGGCGCCGCGGCCCGCGAGGACGCGGAACGGGTGCGTGACGACACGGGAGTTGTCGCTGCACTTGACGGCGAGGTTGTAGTTGCCGGGCGTCGCGTTGTTGTAGACGCGGGCGATGGCGCTGGACAGGCCGTTGGAGTTGACCGAGAGGTTGGTCTCCGGGAAGGCGTTGGACGTGACGGTGCCACCGTGGCCGCACCCCTTGGCGGTGATCGTGATCGTGGACCCCGCGTGGACGTCGTAGGGGCTGACCTGGACATTGCTGGGACCGTTGGTGGCGACGGCGAGGGGCGCGGCCAGGCCGACCGCCGCGAACGCGGTGGCGGTCACCGCCAGAGTGCGTGCAGCACGCATGGTTGAACCTCCAGTGGAAGACGCCCCGAAGCGGTGCTCCGGGAGATTCGACGAGTACGCCTTCCATGACGAACCATCACAACTCGGGCACCGCCCTGCACCTCGGCACTGGGCCGGTCCGGTGAGGGCCTATGCCGCCGATCGAGTTGCCCGGAAGGGCACAATCGCAGGTCAGGGGCGCGCGAAACGATTGTCCGACGAGTACTCGGATGGATCAGCGGTCTGTCACCCGAGCCGACCAGTGGGGCCCGAGAGCCGTCGCCCGACGGGTTTCTGACGGAGGGTCGGCCACCGCGCGGTCCTCCTCCGGCGCGTCGCCACCCGTACGGCGGCGGGGGCTACCCGTTCGGGCCGCCCGGAGCGCGGGGGCGCCCGGTCGCCCTTACCGTTCACACGTCGCCACGAAGGGAGAACCATGCCCCCGAAGGACTTCCGCGTCCCTGAGCGCAGGAGACGACACCCCTGGGGCGTCCTGGCCCTCGCCATGCTGTCCGGGATCGCGATGATGCGCAACGGCGTGGACATCGCCGGCGGCCCCCCGCAGCCGGCCGCCGCGGCCCGTCCGGTGGCGCGTCCGGTCGTCGCCCCGCCCGCCGAGGCCTCGGCGGGCGTCCAGGCGCTGCCCTTCGCGCCCGCCTCGCGGGTCCGCATCCCGGCGATCGACGTCGCGGCCCCGGTGATGGACGTGGGGCTCGACGCGGAGGGCTGGGTGGCGGCCCCTCCCCCGCAGGACGCCAACCTCGCCGGCTGGTACCAGAACGGCATCGCGCCCGGCCAGCGCGGCACCGCCGTGATCGTCGGGCACGTCGACAACAACAGCGGCCCGGCGGTCTTCTACGGCCTCGGCTCCCTGGAGAAGGGGCAGCACGTCGAGGTCGAGCGGTACGACGGACGGGTGGCGGTCTTCGAGATCTACGGCGTCGAGGTCTACTCCAAGCAGGAATTCCCCGGCCCCCAGGTGTACGGGGACACCGGCCACCCGGAGCTCCGCGTGATCACCTGCGGCGGCGGCTACACCCGCGCCCACGGATACGACGGGAACGTGGTCGTCTACGCGCGGATGGTCGGCTCCCGCTGACGCACGCGCGCGTGCGCGGGGCCCCGGGGAACTCCCCGGGGCCCCGCTCCGCGTGACGCCCGGTCAGCGCCGGGGCACGGTGAGGGTGTACCCGGCGTCGAGGAGCTCGGGCAGATAGCGGCGCAGTGCCGTGACGCTCTGCGAGCGGTTCCCGCCGGCGTCGTGCGAGAGGACGATCACGCCGGGTCCGGCGCCGTCGAGGACCCGGTGGACGATGGTGTCGCTGCCGGGCTCCTTCCAGTCGAGGGTGTCCACGGTCCAGGCGAGCGGCTCCATGCCCAGCTCGGCGCCGATCTCGAAGGAGTGCCGGTTCCAGGCGCCGTACGGGGCCCGGTACCAGACCGGCGCGGTGCCGAGGGCGCGCTCCACCACCTCGCTGGTGGAGCCGAGTTCGTCCCGGATGCGGGAGGGCCGGAGCTTCGGCACGAGCGGGTGCGACCAGGAGTGGTTGCCGACCACGTGCCCGTCGTCGGCCATCTCGCGCAGCAGGTCCTGGTTCTCCACCGCCATCTCGCCGCAGACGAAGAACATCGCCCGGCAGCCGTGGCGGCGCAGGGTCTCCAGGATGGCCGGGGTGTAGCGGGGGTCGGGGCCGTCGTCGAAGGTGAGGACCATGGAGCGGCCGACGTCGCTCAGCGAGAGGAAGGGCCTCCTGCGGACCGGCGGCAGCGCGCGGGGGCGGACGGCGGGGGCGTACGCGGTCATGGGCTGGAGCCGGTACGCGGAGGGGCGCAGCCGGGGCGCGGCGGCCGGCGGTCCCGCGGCGCCGCGGCCGCCCGGGGACGGGGCCGCGGTGTCGTCGAGGGCTCCGAGCCGGTCGACGGCGAGTGCCCCGGCGGTGACGGTGACGCCGAGGGCGGCGGCCAGGCGCAGTACCGACCTCCGACCGGTGGGCAGCTGATCGTTTTTCATGACCAATGGTTCGTCCGGGGAGGGTCCCGTGCCCCTCACCGACACCGGGCCGCCCGTCGAATGCACCCGATGGGCCGATACCCTCGAAGGGTGAGCGAACACCAGCCCCACCGGTTCGAACGGGGCACCGACGGCCCCAAGGTGATCATGGCGGGGGTCGACGGCTCGGCCTCCTCGCTGCGCGCGACGGCGTACGCGGCGGGGCTCGCCCGCAGGCAGAACGCGCTCCTCGCGCTCGTCTACGTCCAGCCGGTGATGGCGGCCGGCGCCTCGCTGGGGGCGCCGGTGACCGGGACCACCGAGGAGATCGCGGAGGGGCTCGTCGAGGAGATCCGGACGTCGGCCGAGCGTGTGAAGGACCTGTGGCAGGTCCGGTGGGAGTTCCGCACCTTCAAGGGCGACGCGTACACGGGACTCGTGCGGGCGGCGGAGGAGCTGAAGGCGGACGCCGTGGTGGTGGGCGTCTCGGAGTCGGCCGGGCACCGCTTCGTCGGCTCGGTGGCGGTGCGGCTGGTGAAGGCGGGCCGCTGGCCGGTCACGGTGGTGCCCTGACCGGCCGACGGGGTCACTTGCCCAGGGTGAGGCCGTCCTTGTCGGCGCCCCGGCCCAGGACGACCTGGCGGATCGTCTCGCGGATGCCGGGGTGGCGGGGGTCGGAGCCGTCGGCGGCGCCGAGGTTCACGATCCGGCCGCGGCCGGTGTCGAACCACTGGGGCAGGAACTCGGCCTTGGTGACCTCCCAGCGGGCGCCGGGCTTCTTCGGCGGGGCGAAGGTGAAGCGGCCGATGCTGCTCTGGTTGCCGCGCGGGTCGAAGGCGCCCTGGTGGTTGATCATGTCGCCGGCGATCTGGTCACCCATGCCGTAGATCACCCAGGTGCCGTTGACCTTCTCGTACGCCTGCGGCACGTGCGCGTGCGTGCCGAGGATCAGGTCGATGTCGGGGCGGCCCCCGGTGGCGGAGGCGGTGAGCGCGCGGGCGAGGGAGAGCTGGCGCTCGTCGGGCTCGGTCTGCCACTCGGTGCCCCAGTGGACGCTGACCACGACGACGTCGGCGCCGGCCGCCCGGGCCGCGCGGGCGTCGGCGATCACCCTGGACTCGTCGAGCAGGTTCACCGCCCAGGGCTTCCCCTCGGGGAGCGGGTAGCCGTTGGTGTCGTAGGTGTAGGCGAGCTGGGCGACGGTGGCGCCGCCGGCCTTGAGGAGGGTGGGGCGGGCGGCCTCGGCGGCGGTGCGGGCCGAGCCGGCGTGCTTGACGCCGGCCGCGTCGAGGGCGTCGAGGGTGCGGCCGAGACCGGCGGCGCCGTCGTCGAGGGTGTGGTTGGAGGCCGTGGAGCAGGAGTCGTAGCCGGTGGCCCCGAGGGCGGCGGCGATCTCGGGCGGGGACTTGAAGGCGGGGTAGCCGGTGTAGGGCCCGCCGGCCTTCCCGTACACGGTCTCCATGTGGCAGATGGCCAGGTCGGCACGGGAGACGACCGGTTTCGCGCCGGCGAGCATGGGGCGGAAGTCGTAGCCGCCGTCGCCCGCGTCCGCGGCGGCCCGGCGGATGATCGAGTCGTGCGGGAGGACGTCGCCGGAGGCCACCAGGGTGAAGCCGGCCGGCTTCGGGGCCGGGGCGGCCGGGCGGGGGGCGGTGGAGCCGCCGGGTGAGCCGCCCGGCGGCGGGGCGCCGCCGTCCGTGCCGTTCTGGCTGCACGCGGCGACGACGGCGAGCAGGGAGCCGGCGAGGACGGCGGAGCCGGCCCGGACGAGTCGGGCGCGTACGGGTCGGGCGCCTGCGGGTCTGGTGCCTGCGGTCATGACGACTGCCACCCCGATCATAGGAAGAACATGTGTTCTGCCGAATTCACCCTTCGGGCGGTCCTCCGTCAAGGGACGTGGCCGGGGCGGAGCGCGAACCCCACCGAATCGGACGTACGCCCCTCACCCGGCCCCCGCTCGACCGCTCGGCGTGCCATTCGCCGCTCGTTCCGACCGTTCGCCGCAGACCGTTGTCCGCTCCCTGTCCCCTTCCGCCCGGATGCGTTCGTATACGGCGCGGACGACGAACCGCTGAGCGGGCGGGGAAGGGTGGCACTCATGACGACGGCGACGGCGGCGACAGCGACCGCGACGACCGACGAGCGGACGCTCCAGGAGCTCCAGCGGGAGCACGGGCCCGCCCTGCTCTCCTTCCTCCTGGGGCTCACCTACGGGGACCGCCAGCGCGCCGAGGACCTCGTCCAGGAGACCCTGGTCCGGGCCTGGCTCCACCCCGAGGCGTTCAGCGGCGCCTACGCCTCGATGCGGCCCTGGCTCTTCACCGTGGCCCGCCGCCTCGCCATCGACGCCCGCCGCTCCCGGCTCGCCCGCCCCGCCGAGATCGGCGACGGGGTGCTCGCGGTGACCCCCGACCCCTCGGACGCCACCGAGTCCGCCGACGCGGCGCTGGACGTCCGGGCGGCGGTACGCGGCCTGAGCCCCGAGCACCGGGCGGTCCTCGTCCGGCTCTACTTCGACGGGCTCACCGTCAACGAGGCCGCCGCCTCCCTCGGGATCCCGGCCGGCACGGTCAAGTCCCGCTCGCACTACGCCCTGCGGCAGCTGGGCCGCTCACTGCCCGGCTACCGGCCGCGCCACGGCTCCGTTGCCCGGCCGCGGGCCGCGGCCGCACAATGACGCCGTGACGCACACCGACGCCGTGACCCTGCCCGGCACCCCGCCGCTGACGCCCGCCGGGGCCGAGAAGATCCTCGCCGACAACTTCGCCCCCTGGGTCCTGGACCTGGGACTCAGGGTCGACTCCCTCGACGGCCACGAGGCCGTCCTGCGGCTGCCCTGGTCCGACCGGCTGGCGCGCGAGGGCGGCGGGATCTCCGGCCAGGCCCTGATGGCGGCGGCCGACACGGCCACCGTGATCGCCGTCTCGGCGGCCCGCGGCGGCTTCGTCCCGATGACGACCGTCCAGCAGTCCACCAGCTTCCAGCGGGCGGTCCTCGGCGCCGACGTCCTGGTCCGCGCCCGCCTCACCAAGCTGGGGAAGCGGATGGCCTTCGCCGACATCACGATGACCGCCGAGGGCACCGCCGAACCGGCCGCCCACGCGACCGCCGTCTACGCCCTGCTGGGCTGAGCCCGCACCCCAAACGCCCCTCCCGCACCACCGGCCTCCGTGGCACCGATCCGGCCCGGGAACGTATCCGAAACCACACCGGCGAGTTGAGCAAAGCGGTCCACGCGGACGCCCCGGGCGGAGGAAGCTCTGCTCGGGGTCCCGGAAACCGCGGGTCCCCGACGTCCGGGAGAAGGTGGGAGCGTTGCCGCCCGAGAGCACGAACGGCGCCGGCCGCAGGAACGGCGGGAGCCTCGCCGTTCCGATGGCCTGGCTGTGCGCCGAGTACCTGGCCGACCAGTACCTGACCGCGGCCGGCCTCGCCGAGCCCGGCTCGCTGGAGCACCGCGCCGCGCTGCGGGCGCTGGCCCTGACGGTCCATCTGTCCGGGGAGCCCGCGGCCGACGCCTGGCTCCGGCACACCGCCCACGAGGCCGGCTGGCCGGAGTGGGTGGAGGAACGGCTCGCCGCCGAGGCGGACGAGGACCCCGACGGAGCGGACCTGGCGCTCGCCCGCGGCGCCTGGACGGCGCTGCGGGAGACCTGGGTGCACGCCGCCGACCTGGACGGCGCGCCCGGACCGGGACCCGCCCTGCTGGTCGACGAGACGGCCCGGACCTGGCTGCCCGCCTGGCAGTTGGGCCTGCCGCTCGCCCATCTCGCCCTCTGGCTCGCCTGATCCGGTCAGCCCGGCGGCGAAGGGTGCACGCCGGAGCGGTACTTGGGGAAGCGCGCCGTCACCTTCATGCCGGCACCGACACCGGTCTCGATGACGAGGCCGTACTCCGGCCCGTACACCTGCCGCAGCCGCTCGTCGACGTTGCACAGGCCGATGCCGGAGCCGCTGGGATGCTCGCCGCGCAGCACCGCCCGCAGCCGTTCGGGGTCCATGCCGACCCCGTCGTCCTCGACGGTCACCACCGCCTCGGCGCCGGCGTCCCGCGCGGCGATGGTGACGCGGCAGCCCCGCTCCCGGTCCGTCAGGCCGTGCTTGACCGCGTTCTCCACCAGCGGCTGGAGGCAGAGGAAGGGCAGGGCGACCGGCAGCACCTCGGGGGCGATCTGGAGCGTCACCTTGAGCCGGTCGCCGAAGCGCGCCCCGGCGAGCGCCAAGTACTGCTCGATCGCCCGCAGTTCGTCGGCGAGCTGGGCGAAGTCGCCGTGCCGGCGGAAGGAGTAGCGGGTGAAGTCCGCGAACTCCAGGAGGAGATCGCGGGCCCGCTCGGGGTCCGTGCGGACGAACGAGGCGATGGCGGCGAGGGAGTTGAAGATGAAGTGCGGGGAGATCTGGGCGCGCAGCGCGCGGATCTCGGCCTCCACCATCCGGGTGCGGGAGCGGTCCAGCTCGGCGAGCTCCAGCTGGACCGAGACCCAGCGGGCCACCTCCGTCGCGGCCCGGACGAGCACCGCCGACTCCCGGGAGCCGTAGGCGACGAGCGCGCCGAGCACGCCCTCCTCGCCGGTCAGCGGGGCGGTCACCGCCCAGCGCAGCTCGCAGCCGGGCTCGGCGCAGCCGGTGGGCGCGGAGCGGCTGCGGCCGGTCTCCAGGGTCGCGGCGGCCAGGTCGGGCACGCCCGCGTGGTGGTGTTCCTCGCCGGGCCCGTCCCAGGCGAGGACGGCCGTGCCGTCGGTGAGGCAGAGGGCCTCGGTGCCGAGGAGCGAGCGCAGCGGGCGGGCCGCCCGGTGCGCGGTCTCCTCGGTGAGTCCGGCGCGCAGCGGCGGCGCGGCGAGCGAGGCGGTGTGCAGGGTGTGGAAGGTGGCCCGTTCGACGGGGGTGCCGAGGTCGGGGTCGGCGGCGCGGGCGCCGCGCCGGGCGGTGAGCCGGCCGAGGACGACCCCGGCGGCGAGGAGGACGGCGCCTGCGGCGCTCGCCGCGGCCCACGCGATGCCGCTCACCGGCGTGCCTCCTGGGCGGGTACGGGGGCGGTGAAACGCTCGGGCAGGTGGAGCCTGGCGAGGGTGGCGGCGGTGCCGGGCGGGACGCTGCGCGGGGTGGCGAGCGAGACGAGGACCATGGTGAGGAAGCCGAGGGGGACGGACCAGACGGCGGGCCAGGCCATCAGGGTGTGCGGCCAGCCGTCCGGGGCGAGTCCGGCGCGGGTCGCCATCACGGCGGCGAGCGCGGAGCCGCCGCCGAGGACGAGCCCGGCGGCGGCGCCGGGCGGGGTGAGCCGCCGCCACCAGATGCCGAGGACGAGGAGCGGGCAGAAGGAGGAGGCGGAGACGGCGAAGGCGAGCCCGACGGCGTCCGCGACCGGCACCTTGGAGGCGGCGACGCCGACGGCGAGCGGGACGGCGGTGGCGAGCGGCGTCGCGAGCCGGAAGTGCCGGACCGCGCGGGAGGGCAGCACGTCCTGGGCGAGGACGCCGGCGACGGACATGGTGAGTCCCGACGCGGTGGACAGGAAGGCGGCGAAGGCACCGCCGGCGAGGAAGGCCCCGAGGACGTCGCCGAGCGCGCCGCCGAGGATCCGGTCGGGCAGGACGAGCACGGCGGCGTCGGCCGAGCCGGTGAGCGCGAGCTCGGGGGCGTAGATCCGGCCGAGCGCCCCGTAGAGCGCGGGCAGCAGGTAGAAGCCGCCGATGAGGACGAGGACGACGAGGGTGGTGCGGCGGGCGGCCCGTCCGTTCGGGCTGGTGTAGAAGCGGACGGCGACGTGCGGCAGGCCCATGGTGCCGAGGAAGGTGGCGAGGATCAGCCCGTACGTGGCGTACAGCTGGTGCCCGTCGTGGCCGCCGGCCAGCGGCTGCGACCAGCCGAGGGGGTCGGCCCCCTCGGCCCGGCGTTCGGGGAGGCCGCTGCCCGGCGCGAGGGCGAGGACCGTGCCGCCGCCGACGTGGTGGGTGCCCGGCGCGAGGGTGACGGCCCGCTCCTCGTACCGGACGGAGTCCACCGTGCCGGTGACGGTGAGGGTCAGCGGGGCGTCGAGCCCGATGCGCACGGTGTCGGCGACCCGGACGACGGTGTGCTCGCGGAGCACGGCCGGCGCGTCGAAGCGGGCCCGGGGCGCCCCGTCCCCGAACCAGGCGGCGACCAGGAAGAAGGCCGGGACCAGCAGGGCGGTCAGTTTCAGCCAGTACTGGAAGGCCTGCACGAAGGTGATGCTGCGCATGCCGCCCGCGGCGACCGTACAGGTGACGACGAGGGCGACGAGGAGGCCGCCGAACCAGTCGGGGGCACCGGTGAGGATCTCCAGGGTGAGCCCGGCGCCCTGGAGCTGCGGCAGCAGGTACAGCCAGCCGATGCCCACGACGAAGAGGCTGGCGAGCCGTCTGACCTGCGGGGACTCCAGCCGGGCCTCGGCGAAGTCGGAGAGCGTGTACGCCCCGGAGCGGCGCAGCGGGGCGGCGACGAGGACGAGGAGCACCAGGTAGCCGGCGGTGTAGCCGACCGGGTACCAGAGCATGGCCGGGCCCTGGACGAGGACGAGTCCGGCGATGCCGAGGAAGGAGGCGGCGGAGAGGTACTCGCCGCTGATGGCCGCGGCGTTGAGCCGGGGCCCCGCGGTGCGGGACGCGACGTAGAAGTCGGAGGTGGTGCGGGAGACGCGCAGGCCGAGGGCGCCGATGAGGACGGTGGCGAGGACGACGGCGGTGACGGCGGCGACCGCGTAGGTCTGGTTCATGCGGGACGGTCCACCGGTCTCAGCGCTCGACGAGGCCGGTGAAGTCGCGCTCGTTGCGCTCGGCCCTGCGGACGTACCAGTGGGCGACCGCCCAGACGACCGGGTAGACGCCGACGCCGAGCGCCGCCCACACCAGGGCCTCGGGGGCGGGCAGCGCGAGCAGCAGCGGGAGGGTGCCGACGAGCAGGGCGAGCGCGCCGAGCGCGGTGAGCGCGGCGCGGAGCTGGCTGCGCATCAGGGAGCGCACGTAGGTGTGGCCGAGGGTGGTCTGTTCGTCGATCTCGGAGCGGGCGGGCGGGTGCGGCGCCCGGGGCCGCAGCCGGGGCGCGGGCCGGTCGCCGAGGGCGGAGGCGTGGGTGACGGTCTCGCGCCGCGGCCGGCGCGGCTGGGGGTGCTCCGGCATCGGCTTCGCTCTCTGACGGCGGGTGGGCCCGTGGAGTGTAGGCAGACGGGGCCGGGCGCCGGTAGGGGTTTCCGGTCAGCCGCCGGCCCGGCGCATCAGCAGGTCACGGAGGTGGCGGGCGTGCCGGCGGCTGACGGCGAGGTCGGTGGAGCCGACCCGGACGGAGGTGGCGCCGCCGTCGAGGCGGAGCTCGTCGACGCGGCCGAGGGCGACGAGGTGACTGCGGTGGATGCGGACGAAGCCGCGGTCGGCCCAGCGCTCCTCCAGGGTGGAGAGCGGGATGCGGACGAGGTGGCTGCCCTGGTCGGTGTGGAGGCGGGCGTAGTCGCCGTGGGCCTCGACGTAGGCGATGTCGTCGACGGAGACGAAGCGGGTGACGCCGCCGAGTTCGACCGGGATCTGCTCGGGCGCGGGGGCCGGGGCGGGCGCGGCGCCGGCGTGGACCAGCTCGTGGACCCGCCGGACGGCCTCCGCGAGCCGCTCGCGCCGGACCGGCTTGAGCACGTAGTCGACGGCCTTGAGGTCGAAGGCCTGGAGCGCGAAGCCCTCGTGGGCGGTGACGAAGACGACGAGCGGCGGCCGGGCGAAGCCGGCGAGCAGCCGGGCCACGTCGAGCCCGGTGAGGCCCGGCATGTGGATGTCGAGGAAGACGACGTCGATGGTCTCCTCGCCGTCCGGCCCGGAGTCGAGCGCGCGCCCGATCCGGCGCAGCGCCGCCGTGGCGTCCCCGGCCCCCTCGGCGGTCCTGACCCGGGGGTCGGCGCGCAGCAGGTAGAGCAGCTCCCCGAGGGCGGGTTCCTCGTCGTCGACGGCCAGTACGCGCAGCATGCGCGGGAGCCTACTTGAGCAGCCGGGACATGCGGCGGTCGGCGAGGACCTTCCCGCCGGTCTGGCAGGTGGGGCAGTACTGCAGGGAGGAGTCGGCGAAGCTGACCTCGCGGATGGTGTCGCCGCAGACGGGGCAGGGTTCGCCGGTGCGGCCGTGGACGCGCAGGCCGCTCTTCTTCTCGGCCTTCAGCCTGCCGGCGGCGAGGCCGTGGGAGCGGGCGACGGCGTCGCGGAGGGTGGTCCGCAGGGCCTCGTAGAGGGTGGTGACGTCGTCGGGGGTGAGCGTGGCGGTGGGCTTGAAGGGGGACATCCTGGCGGCGTGCAGGATCTCGTCGCTGTAGGCGTTGCCGATGCCGGCGATCAGGCTCTGGTCGCGCAGGGCGCCCTTGATCTGGCGGCGTTCGCCGGTGAGGAGGGCGGCGAGGTCCTCGGGGCCGAAGCCGTCGGCGAGGGGGTCGGGGCCGAGGCGGGCGACGCCGGGGACCTCGTGCGGGTCGTGGACGAGGTGGACGGCGAGGCGTTTGGTGGTGCCGGCCTCGGTGAGGTCGAAGCCGTCGCCGCCGGTGAGCGCGGCCCGCAGGGCGAGCGGCCCCTTGCCGGGCTTCGGCGGCCCCGAGGGCAGCGGGTCCTGCCAGCGCAGCCAGCCGGCCCGGGCGAGGTGGACGACGAGGTGGAGCGGCCCGCTGTCGGTGGCGGCGGTGATGTCGAGCCACTTGCCGTGCCGGCCGACACCCGTGACCTCGGCGCCGTCGAGCGCGCCGAGCGGCGGGTCGTACGTCTTGAGGACGCTGATCGCGACGGGCAGGACGCGGGCGAACTCCTTGCCGACCAGGTGCTCGCCGAGGAACTCGCGGAGCGCTTCCACCTCGGGCAGTTCGGGCATGCCACCACCCTGCCGCACGGGCGCGGGCGTCGCGCGGCGGACCGGGCCTGGCAGGGCAGGGCAGGGCAGGGCCGGACCGGGCCAAACGGCACCGCGCCGTGCCGGACCGCGCCGAACCGGGTCAGTCCGTCACCGCGAACTCGCACCAGACGCACTTGCCGCCGCCGCGGGACTCCACGCCCCAGCTGTCGGAGAGCTGGTCGACGAGGAGGAGGCCTCGGCCGGAGACCCCGGCCTCGCCGGCCTCGCGGCGGCGGGGCAGGGCGCTGGAGCGGTCCTCGACCTCGACGCGCAGCCGCCGTTCGGCGCCGGGCAGGATCCGCAGGGTGATGATGGCGCCGCCGTCGGTGTGCATCAGGGCGTTGGTCATGAGCTCGTCGGCGACGAGTTCGATCTCGTCGGCGCGGGAGCCGGCGCCCCAGGCGCGGACGGCGGCCCGGATCATGTGGCGGGCGGCGCTGAGCGCCTCGGGGTCGCTCTGGGCGACGTGCTGGCGGAAGCGGCCGCCGCTGGGCGCGTACGCGCCGAGGCGGCGCAGCAGCAGGATGGCGACGTCGTCCTCGCCGCCGCGCTCGGCGACGACGTCGCAGAGCAGGTCGGCGAGCTGCTGGAGGTCGGCGGGGCCGTGCCGGACGAGGGAGGAGAGCCATTCGAGGCCCTCGTCGAGGTCGGCGCCGGGCTTCTCGACGAGCCCGTCGGTGTAGAGCATCAGGGTCTGGCCGGGGTCGAGTTCCAGGGTGGTGACGGGGTAGTCGAGCCGGCCGAACTCGGCGGAGAGGCCGAGCGGGAGCCCGCCCTCGACGGGGACGCGGCGACAGGAGCCGTCGGGCTCGCGGACCAGCGGGTCGACGTGCCCGGCGCGGACGACCTGGACGACGCCGGTGGCCGGGTCGGCCTCGGCGTAGGTGCAGGTGGCGAAGCGTTCGGTGTCGAGTTCGTGGAGGAAGACGGAGGCCCGGGCCATGACGGTGGCGGGGGTGTGGCCCTCGGCGGCGTAGGCGCGCAGCACGATCCGGAGCTGGCCCATGACGGCGGCGGCGTGGGTGTCGTGGCCCTGGACGTCGCCGATGACGGCGCCGACCCGGCCGCCGGGGAGCGGGATGATGTCGTACCAGTCGCCGCCGATGTCCCGGCCGAGGCGGGCGGAGCGGTAGCGGACGGCTATCTGGGCGCCGGGCACGTCGGGGATCCGGCGGGGCAGCATCGCCTGCTGGAGCCCTTCGGCGAGGTCGTGCTCCTGCTCGTACAGCATGGCCCGCTGGAGGCTCTGGGCGATGCTGCTGCCGAGGGCGACGAGGAGGGTCCGCTCGTCCTCGCTGAAGCCGGTGCGGTCGCTGTAGAGCAGGCCGAGGGCGCCGATGGGGCGGGCCTGGGCGATGAGCGGGAGGTAGGCGGCGGCGGTGATGCCGAGGCCGCTGATGTGCGGCCAGAGGACCGGGAAGGAGGCGGCGAAGTCCTCGGCGGTGTCGATGAAGCGGGGCCGCAGGGTGCGGATCACCTCGCTCATCGGGTAGGGCTCGTCCACCCGGGTGAAGCGGGTGCCGGGGACGAACGCGCCGTCGGGCCCCTCGGCGACGAGGTGGATGCGGCCGGCCTCCAGGAGGCCCACGACGAGGCTGGCGGCGCCGAAGTGCTCCAGGGCGTGCGAGTCGTTGAGGAGGTCGATGACGTCCTGGACGGTCCGGGCGTAGGCGAGGGCGGCGGTGGTGCCCTCGACGACCCCGGCGCGGCGTCTGCGGCCCTCGTCGAGGCCGAGGCGGGCGGCGGACTCGGTGAGTTCGTGGGTGGCGTCCCTGATGACGCCGATGATCCGTACGGGGCGGCCGTCGGGGTCGCGGTGGACGAGTCCCTGGGTGTGGGTCCACTGGTGGGAGCCGTCGCGGCGGCGGATGCGGAAGTACGCCCCGTACTGGTCGCTGCCGTCCTTGAGTGCCTGGGCGACGAGGGTGTCGAGCTGACGGCCCTCGTCGGGCAGGACGCGGCTGCCGAGGGTCTCGGGGCGGCCGTCGTACTCGTCGGGGTCGAAGTCGAAGACGTCGAGGGCGGCCTCGTCCATCTCCATGTGGCCGGTGACCAGGTCCCAGTCGAAGCCGCCCATGCGGAAGGCGGCTCCGAACGCGCTGAGGATCGGCGCCGCCGCCGTGTCCGCCGCCGTGTCCGCCGCCGTGTCCGCCGCCGTGTCCTGTTCCGTGTCCGCTCCCCCGCTGCCCACACTCATGGGGGCCACGCTAGGGCCGGCGGGTTCCTCGCGCACCACGAAGATCTTTCAGCCGGGGAAGGTGGTCGGCTCGGGCTCGTCGGGGACCTGGCCGTCGGGGGCGGTGTCCGGGTCCGCGTAGGGGTCCGCGTACGGGTCGTTGTACGGGTCGGTGTACGGGTCCTGGTAGGGGTCCTGGTACGGGTCCGCCGAGGGGTCCGTGTACGGGTCCGCCGGCGGCTCCTCGTACGGGTCGGCCGGGGCGTACGGGTCGGCGTACGGCTCCGAGGGCGCGTCCGGGACCGTCGGGTCGGGCGCCGCGGGCGTGTCCGGCACGGCGGGGGTGTCGGGCGCGCTCGGCGTCTCCGGTACGACGGGGGCTTCGGGCGTCTTCGGGGCGGCGGGGCGCTCGGTGGGGGTCTTCGGGGCGGCGGGCGCGTCGGGGTCGCCGGTACCGGTCCCGGGGTCGGTGTCGGGGGTGACGGGGTCGCTGAGGGCGCAGGTGTCGGGGTCGCAGTCGGGGACGGTGTCGGGCTTGCGGTCCTGGTCGCCGTCGCTGCCCGCCTTCCGCTCGATCCAGCTGTCGTCGGAGACGTTGACGATGACGAGGCTGGTGACGACGGCGGTGGTGGGTTTGACGATGATCACGCGGTCGGGGTCGAAGCCGGACCAGGGGTCGCCGTGGTGGACGGCGCCGGGGACGCTGACGGGCGAACGGAGCGGGTTGCCGCAGGCGCAGCGGACGCGCGGGGCCCCGTAGGGGTCGACGAGGACGGCGGTGCCGGCCTGGAGGACGGACTGGAAGGCGGCGGCGCGGCCGTCGCGGAAGCCGTGGTTGGTGACGCGGGTGTCGGCGCGCAGCAGGACGGGGGTGAGCTCGCGGAGCCAGTCGGCGACGCCGCCCTCGGGGATGCCGGCGGCCTCGGCGAAGGCCCGGAGCTTGGCGGGTTCGGCGGCGAGGTAGGCGACCTGCTGCTCGACGTCGCAGCTGGACTCGGCGCGGGTGCCGCCGTAGAGGCCGGGGGCGGAGCCGGTGACCTCGCGGATGCCGGGGGCGCTGACGGGCTGGGCCCCGGGGTCGGCGTCCTCCTGCAGGGCGCGCAGTCCGGCGCCGCGCGCGGTGGAGGAGGTGAAGGGGTCGGGGCCCTGGGCGGCGACCGGCTGGAGGTGCACCTCGTCCCCGGCGCCGAGGGCGGCGCGGCCCATGGCGCTTCCGGGTTCCCCGGCGGAGCACCCGGCGAGGAACAGGGCGGCGGCGCCGAGCGTCGCGGCGAGGGCGGTGCGGCCCTGGGTGCGGGCGGCTCCGGGGGCGGGGCGGACGGCGGGGTGGCTCCGCGTCCGGCGCTGTGTGGGGCGCACGTTGCTTCTCCCGGTCGTCACGGTTGGGTTCCTCCCGTTCTGTCGCAGTCGGTGACGGGCGGCAAGCGGAGCGCGTCCGACCGGGCGCCCCGGAGACCCCCACCCCGGACTTGAACACGTTCAAGGGAAGCCCTACGCTCGGTCCCGACACCGTTGAACACGTTCAAGTCAGGGGGTGGGCGCCATGACCGCGCTGTCGGCCTTCGTGGTCCCGGTCGTGACGGTCGGGATGCTCTGGGTCGTACCGACCGGGCTCGGCCTCGTCGAGGGGCCCCGGCCGCCCGGCTGGGAGCCACTGCGCCGGGCCTGGCCGCTCCTCGCCCTGCCCGGCGCGGTCTCGCTCTGGCTCCCCCGCTCGGGCCCGGCGACCGCGCTCGCGGCCTGCTACGCCCTGGCCACCCTGGCGCTGGCGCTCCAGGCCCCGGCCCGCCTCGCGCTCCTCCTCCCCCGGTCGCCGGCCGGGAGGGCCCGCCTCTCGCTCCGCTCGCTCCGCCCCGCCGAGCTCGCGGTGCTCACGGCCCTCGTCTCGCCGTCCGTCGCCGGTCTCGCGCTCGTCGCCGAGCGGGCCTCGTACCCGCTCTTCGGCTTCGAGCTCGACCTCCTCGCGCTGACCGTGCCGCACTTCCACTTCGCCGGCTTCGCCGCCGCCCTGGTCGCCGGACTGCTCTGCCGGACGTCCGGCGGCGGGGCCCTGGCCACGACCGCCGCGCTCAGCGTGCCCGCCGGCACCCTGCTCGTCCTGATCGGCTACTTCGTGGACGACTGGGCCGAGCTGGCCGGCGCGGTCGTCCTCACCGTCGGCATGGCCGCCGTCTCGGTGCTGACCCTGCGGGAGCGGCGCGGGCTCGCCGCCGACCGCGCCACCCGGACCCTGCTCGGCGTCTCGGCCCTCGTCCTGGCCGCCACCATGGCGCTCGCGCTCTGGTGGGCGCTGGGCGAGGCGACCGGCCTTCCGCACCCCACCCTGACCTGGATGGCCGCCACCCACGGCCTGGGCAACGCGCTCGGCTTCGCCGTCTGCGCCCTGCTCGCCCACCGCCGGCTCCGCGCCGCCGGACACCGCCGCCCCGCCCCTCTCCCGCGAACGGAGCTCCCGGCATGAGCCGCATCCTCGGCGACCTCACCCCGCGCCGCGTCCTCAGCTACCCGGAGGCGGGTGCCACCCGCACCCCCGACGCCCTCCCGGCCGGCTACCACCACCTGCGCCACAGCGCGGCCGTCGGCCACGGCCCCGCCGACTTCCGGGCCGCCGCCGAGGCCGTCACCACCTGGCGGATGCACCGCGCCAGCGGCGCCCGCGTCCGCTCCACGGCCGGCCGCGCCGCCCCCGGCGTCACCGTGGAGGTCGCCCTCGGCCTCGGCCCGCTCGCCTACGCGGTCCCCTGCGAGGTCGTCTGGCTCCCCGCGGAGGAGCACCGGGCGGGGTTCGCGTACGGCACCCTCACCGGGCATCCGGAGAGCGGCGAGGAGGCCTTCCTCGTGGAGCTCGAACCCGACGGCACGGTCCGCTTCACGGTGACCGCCTTCAGCCGGCCCGCCGCCTGGTACACCCGGCTCGCCGGCCCGCTCGTCCCGCGCCTCCAGCGCGCCTACGCCCGCCGGCTCGGCCGCGTCCTCCGCCGGCTCGTCGCCGCGGGCTGATACTGGAGGCGATGGAGTGGTTCAACGCGCCCGAGCTGTGGATGGGCCGGACCGTCTTCCAGCGCGGCCTGGCGGTGCTGTACTGCGTGGCCTTCCTGTCGGCCGCGCTCCAGTTCCGGGCGCTCATCGGGGAGCGCGGCATGCTTCCCGTACCGGCGTTCCTGCGCCGGACCACCCCGCTCCGCTCCCCCTCGCTCTTCCACTGGCGCTACTCGGACCGGCTCTTCGCCGCGGTCGCGTGGTCGGGGGCCGGGCTCGCGGCGGCGATGGCCGCAGGGGCGGGGGACGCGGTGCCGCTGGCCGTCGCGATGCCGCTGTGGCTGGTGCTCTGGGGGCTCTACCTGTCGATCGTGAACGTCGGCCAGACCTGGTACTCCTTCGGCTGGGAGTCGCTGCTCCTGGAGGCCGGTTTCCTCGCGGTCTTCCTCGGCAACGACGACGTCGCCCCGCCCCTCCTCGTCCTCCTGCTGCTGCGCTGGCTGCTCTTCCGCGTCGAGTTCGGCGCCGGGCTCATCAAGATCCGCGGCGACGCCTGCTGGCGGAACCTCACCTGCCTCTACCACCACCACGAGACCCAGCCGATGCCCGGCCCGCTGAGCTGGTTCTTCCACCGGCTTCCCCGCCCCCTGCACCGCGTCGAGGTCGCCGCCAACCACGTCGTCCAGCTCGGCGTGCCGTTCCTGCTCTTCACCCCGCAGCCGGTGGCCTCGGTCGCGGCCGGCCTGATGATCGCCACCCAGCTGTGGCTGGTCCTCTCCGGCAACTTCGCCTGGCTCAACTGGCTGACGATCGTCCTCGCCGCCTCCGCCCTGGACCTCTCCGCGCTCACCGGCGACCACCCGCGCCCCGACCCGCCGCTCTGGTACGCGGCCCTGGTCCTCGCCCTCACTGCCATGGTCCTGGTCCGCAGCTACCGCCCGGTCCGCAACCTCCTCTCCCACGACCAGGCCATGAACCGCTCGTACGACCCCTTCCACCTGGTCAACACGTACGGCGCCTTCGGCACGGTGGGCCGTGTCCGCGACGAGATCGTGGTGGAGGGCACGAGCGACGAGGTGCCCGGCCCGGACACGGAGTGGCGCGCGTACGGCTTCAAGGGGAAGCCGGGCGATCCCGGCCGGTGGCCGCGCCAGTTCGCGCCCTACCACCTGCGGCTCGACTGGCTGATGTGGTTCGCGGCGCTCTCGCCCGGCTACGCCCGCGAGTGGTTCGGGCCCTTCGTGGAGCGGCTGCTCGCGGGGGACCGGGACACCCTGCGGCTGCTCGGGCACAACCCCTTCCCGGACGCCCCGCCGGTGCACGTCCGCGCGCTGCTCTACCGGTACCGCTTCTCCACCTGGAGCGAGCTGCGGGCGAGCGGCGACTGGTGGCAGCGGCGGCTGCTGCGGGAGTACCTGCCGCCGGTCCGGCTGCGGGGGTGAGCCGGACGCGGCGGTGCCCCCGGCCGGGAGGGCCGGGGGCACCGGAGCCGCACGGGCCGTGGCGGTACGGCCCCGGGGGCGACGCCGTACGCCGGCGCCGGGGCTTCGATCAGTCGATGCCCGGCAGGATGTGGGGCTCGGCGAGGTCGTCCTCGTAGCCCGCGAGGCGGATCGGGGCCGAGCGGGCCCACACTTCGAGGCTGCCCAGCTCGCCGTTGCGCCGCTGCCGTTCGGAAGGTTCCGACGGCCGGGGTTCCTGCTTCGTGGTTTCGGGTGTCACCGCGCACTCCTTTGTGTCGCGTCAGGTCGGGGACGGAGGACCGTTCGGTCGCGGTGGCGCCGGTCTGGGGCGGGGCCGCGGCCGAGGTGGGTGGCCAGTCCCCTGGACGGCCGTGGAGCGGTGTGTCGCTCCGGTGGCCGTCGGTGGGCATCAGAGTAACCAAATGAGCGGGCATGCGCTCTACCGGGCTCCAAAGTGTGACGCAATCGGGTGACGGAGACCGAAAGAGCGCCCTTCCCGGCGGGAAGGGCGCTCTTGAAACGGCGGTCGTCAGAGGGTGGGGGCTACCACTTGCCGGGGGCGTAGTCCTTCATGAACACGCCGTACAGGTCCTCGCCCGCCTCGCCGCGGACCACCGGGTCGTAGACGCGGGCGGCGCCGTCGACCAGGTCCAGCGGGGCGTGGAAGCCCGCCTCGGCGAGGCGCAGCTTCTCGAAGTGCGGGCGCTCGTCGGTGATCCAGCCGGTGTCGACCGAGGTCATGAGGATCTTGTCGGCCTCGAACATCTCCTGGGCGCTGGTCCGGGTCACCATGTTCATGGCGGCCTTCGCGGCGTTGGTGTTCGGGTGCCCGGCGCCCTTGTAGCCGCGGGAGAAGACGCCCTCCATGGCGGAGACGTTCACGACGTACGCCCGGCCGCTCGCGGCCTGCGCCGCGGCCTTGGCCATCGACGGGCGCAGCGCGCTGATCAGGATGAACGGCGAGGTGTAGTTGCAGAGCTGGGTCTCCAGGAGCTCCACCGGGGAGATCTGGTCGATGGTCTGCACCCAGGTGTTGGACTCCACCACGTCCGGCAGCAGGCCGCCGGCGTCGATCGCGGTGCCCGCCTGGTACTGCTCCAGGCTGGCGTTGCCCGCGACGAGCGCGAGGTCGGCGACCTTCTGGGCGTCGAGGCCGCTGGTGCCGACGGGGAGCGCGGCGAGGCCGTCGACCGCGCCGGAGTTGAAGGCGCCGATGACGTGGTGGGCGGGCAGCTCGCCGGCCGGGAGCGGCGCGGTCTCGCCGTCGACCAGGGCGGCGTACGCGGACGGCAGCCGGCGCACGGTCTGCGTGGCGTTGTTGATCAGGATGTCCAGCGGGCCGGCCGCGGCGACCTGCTCGGCGAGGGCCACGGCCTGGGCCGGGTCGCGCAGGTCGATGCCGACGACCTCCAGGCGGTGGATCCACTCCGCCGAGTCCTCCATCGCCTTGAAGCGGCGGATGGCGTCCTTGGGGAAGCGGGTGGTGATCGTGGTGTGCGCGCCGTCGCGGAGCAGCCGCAGCGCGATGTACATGCCGATCTTGGCGCGGCCGCCGGTGAGCAGGGCGCGCTTGCCGGTGAGGTCGGCGCGGATGTCCCGCTTGGAGCGGTTCAGGGCCGCGCAGTCCTGGCAGAGCTGGTGGTAGAAGTAGTCGACCTCGACGTACCGGGTCTTGCAGGTGTAGCAGGACCGGGGGCGCTGGAGTATGCCCGCGATCCGGCCGGCCTCGGTGACCGAGGAGGGCAGGATGCCCTCGGTCTCGTCGTCGATGCGCTGGGCGGAACCGGTCGCGGTCGCCTCGGTGACGGCCCGGTCGTGGGCGGTCTTGGAGGCCCGGCGCTCCTGGCGGCGGCGCTGCTTGACCGTGCGGTAGATGCCGGCGGTGGCGCGGCGGACGGCGATCGCGTCGGGGTGGTCGACGTCGATCTTCTCCAGCTCGTCGAGCACGCTCAGGCAGACGGCCAGGCGCTCGGGGTCGATGCCCGGCCCGTACTCCTGGGTTTCTTCAGTCACCGTCATGGCCTTCGTCGTTCCTCGATCGCTCGCGGGCGGGATGCCGCCGGGGGGTTCCGAAGAGGCAACTTTACGGAGCCGGGGGCCGCCGCTCCAAACCCGTTCGCGGGGCGTGGTCGAACACACAGTCGCCGCAGAGGCCTCCGGGGGTGGCGCGGTAGTAGAGGCAGCAGGTGGTGCGGCGCAGGGCGGGGCCGCGCAGGGTGCCGGCGAGGTCCGGGTGGTCGAGGAGCCCCTGGACGAGCTCGGCGGCCCGGGAGGCCGCCTCGGGCCGGTCGTGGGCGCGGGACCAGCGGATCACCTCGCGCAGGGCGCCGGCGAGCGCGGAGCCCGCGTTGCCCCACAGCAGCCGGGGCGAGATCCGCCCGTCGCGGGCGAGGGCCGCGTGCAGCGGGACGAGGTGCGTCTCCTGGACGGCCTCGCGGAGCGCGTCGACGGTGGCGGGGCGGGTGCCGGCGCCGGCCCACCACAGGTCGTCCGGTGCGGTGAGCGCCGGGTCCCAGCGCAGCTCGGCCGGGTCGAGGACCGGGAAGCGGCCGCTGAGGGCGGCAGGGCCGAGCGCGGTCGACCACAGGCGGGCGGCGAGCCCGAGGTGCGCGATGGACGCGGCGACCCTCCGCTCGGGCGCCCCGAGCCGGGCGGCGACCCGGTCCACGCGCGCGTGCAGGGGGCCGTCGCCGAGCCCGTCGCCGTCGTAGAGGCGGGCCAGCGGACGGTGGTCGCCGCCGGTGGGCGGCGGGACGGTCCGCAGGGCGAAGAAGCCACCCAGCACCGTGCCGCTCGTCTCGGGATCCACCGCTCCCCCTCGGAGTCCGCCGCCGGCGGGCCCGGCGGTGCGGAGCCACCGTATCCAACGCCGGGCCGGGGATCTTACGGGCCAAAGTGGACCGGCCGGGACGGCGACTGGCTCGGGATGTGGCTCTCGTACGCGCGTGCGGGCCGCGCCGGTACCGCTTCCCGCAGCCGTCTTGTCCCGTTTGGACCCCATGTGACCTGCGGTGGCGTACGACTCCGGTTGTACGGGACGGTCGCGTACTGCGTCGGCGGTACCGGTGAAGGCGTTCCCTGGTCTGACGACGGGAACGGCCCGGAGAGCGATCGTGGAGGGTATGAGTCCCCTCGTGCTGTCCGTCGTCCTGTCACTGGTCTCCGCGGTGGCGTACGCGGGCGCGGCGATCGTGCAGGAGCGGGTCGCCGCGGCCGCCTCCGGGCCGACCTACGCGCCGCTGCGCAATCCGGTCTGGTGGGGCGCCGTCCTGCTCAACGGCCTGGGCGCGGCCCTGCACGTGGTCGCCCTCGCGTACGGGCCGCTCAGCGTGGTGCAGCCGCTGGGCGCCCTCACCATCGTCTTCGCGCTGCCGATGGCCGCCCTGTTCGTCCGGCGCCCGGCGGGGCGGCGGGCCTGGCACGGGGCGCTGATGGCGACGGCGGGCCTGGCGGGGCTGCTCAGCGTGACGGACGGCGGCGAGGGCCGCACCCCCGACGGCGGCGAGCGCTGGCTGCTCGCCGGGGCCACCTTCGCGGCGGTCGCGGCGCTCTTCGTCCTGGCACGGCTCGTGGGCCGCTCGGCGCTGCGCGGGGTCGCGCTGGCGGCCGCGGCCGGCGTGGCCTTCGGGGTGGCGTCGGTCTTCACCAAGGCCGTCGCCGAGGAGTGGTCGCCGGACGCCCCGCTCGCCGAGTGGGGCTCCGCGCTGGTGCTGTCGGCGCTCGCGGTCACCGGTCTGCTGCTGTCGCAGGCCTCGTACCGGGGCGCCGGGCTCGCCGCGCCGCTCGCCACGGTCACCGTCGTCAACCCCGTGGTGGCCGCCACCGTCGGCCTCACGCTCTTCGGCGAGGGCTTCCGGTACGGGGCGGCCGGCACCGTCGCCGCGCTGGTCTGCGGCGCGGTCGCGGCGGGCGGACTCGTCGAGCTGACCCTCGACCGGCTGGCCCGCCCCGGCGGGGACGGGCCCTCGGCGTCAGATGGAGACGCCGCGCGCCCTGAGGTAGGCGAGGGGGTCGATGTCGGAGCCGTACCCGGGACCCGTCCGCACCTCGAAGTGGAGGTGCGGTCCCGAGCTGTTGCCGGTCGATCCTGAGCGCCCGATCCGCTGACCGCCGGTGACCCGCTGCCCCTCGCGGACGGAGACGGCGGAGAGGTGGGCGTACTGGCTGTAGCGGCCGTCGTCGTGGCGGACGACGATCTGGTAGCCGTACGCGCCGGCCCATCCGGCGGAGACGATCCGCCCGTCGGAGACGGCCTTGACGGTGGTGCCCGTGGGCACCGGGAAGTCGACGCCGGTGTGGTAGCCGCTGGACCAGGACGAGCCGGGCTTGCCGTAGCGGGTGCCGACGTCGGCCGAGACCGGGGCGGAGTAACGGTCCTCGCGGGGGGCGGCGGGCGCGGGCCTGCTCTGCTGCGTCGGCTTGGGCTTCGGCTTCGCCTGGGGCTTGGCCTGGGGCTGCGGCTTCGGCTTGACCTGCTGCTGGGGCTTCGGCGCGGGCTTGGCCTGGGGCTTCTGCTGGGGCTTGGTCTGGGGCTTGGTCTGCGCCTCCGCGGTGGGCCGCGCGCCGGGCCGGTGGCCGGCGGGGGCGACGGCCGGGGGCTTGGTGGCGGGCGCCTGGGCGGCGGGGGGCTTCGGGGGCGCGGGCGGCTTCAGGGTGGGCGGCGCCTGCGGGGAGCTCGGACGGGCGCTCGGCGCGGCGGGGGCCGGGGCGGGCGCGGGGCGGGCCGGGGCTGCGATCCGCAGGGTGAGGCGCTGGCCGGGCAGGATCAGGTCGGGGTCGTCGCCGACGACCTTGCGGTTGATCTCGTACAGGCGCTGCCAGCCGCCGCGCACCCGTTCGTCGCGGGCGATCTCGGAGAGCGAGTCGCCGGGCGTGACGGTGTACATCTCGCGGACGGTGGGGACGGTCGTCGGACCGGGCTTCGCGGCGGCTTCCCGCGGTAAGGCGCGCTGCCCGGGCAGCGCGGTGGTCCGTACGTCGTTGCCGCCGCCGGACGCGTCCGGCGCGGGGCCGCCGCGCCGGAGTCCCGCGTCGGGCCCGCAGGCGGGCCAGGCGCCGGGGCCCTGGCCCTTGAGGACCCGCTCGGCGACGGCGATCTGCTGGTCCTTGGAGGCGAGGTCGGCGCGGGGGGCGAACTCGCGCCCGCCGTAGGCGACCCAGGTGGACTGGCTGAACTGGAGGCCGCCGAAGTAGCCGTTCCCGGTGTTGATCCGCCAGTTGGAGGAGGATTCGCACCTGGCGACCTTCTCCCAGACGTCGAGCGAGGCGGCCTGCGCGGCGCCCGCGCCGACGAGGGGCAGGGCGATGCCGGCCCCTCCGGCGGTGACGGTGAGCGAGGCGCGGTTGATCCGGCTCGGCTGGTGGCGGCGGTGACGTCCGCGTACGGCCATGGGCCCCCCTAGAACACAGCGACAGCGATCCAAGTTACGGGGGTCGCACGCTGTGTGACAAGCCGGTCGCGGAAGTCCGCCGGGGTCGACTCCCTTGTGTCACCGGTCCGTTGGCGGCCCGTGCTGTCCGGCGGGGCCCGGCTGGGGCTGCGGCTCGGGCGGCGGCACCGGCCCGCCGGGCTGCGGCGGCCCGGGCGGGGCCGGCTCGGGCGGCACGGGGACGGGGTTCGGCGGCGGCACCGGCGGAGGCCCGGGCTGCGGCGGCGGGATCGGCGAGGGCGGCAGCGGGTCGGGATACGGATGGGTCATGACGGACCTCCCGGTCGACGGCCCCCCGCGGTCTCCCCCTCTCTACCAGGGTGACACCGCGAGGAGCCGCTTCACCACAGCCCGGGCGTGGCGGCCAGCTGCCGCTGGGCGGCGCGGGTCACCTCCGCGGAGACCGGCGGGGCCTCCTCGGGGTGCCGCCGGGCCCACTTGGCGGCGTACGGGCAGAGCGGCACGACGGGGACGCCCCGGCGGGCGGCCATGGCGTAGAACTCGCGGACGAGCGCGCCCGCGATCCCCCGCCCCTCGTGGTCCGCGTCGACGACCGTGTGGACGGCGACGAGGGCGTGCGGCTCCTCGTCGAGCGTGAAGTAGACGATCACCCCGGCGAAGACGCCGTCGGCGTACGCCTCCAGGCGGCCCCGCTCCGGGACGTCACGGATCTCCGGTTCCACCTGCTGCCGCTCGGCCATGCGCCGCGCTCCCTCGGGTCAGACGGACGCCGGCACCGCGTGCGGCGGACGCACCGTGTCGCTGCCGGGCACGGGCGCCGAGGCGTCGGCACCCAGCTCCACGATGCGGTTCGCACCGTCGACGTGCACGACGCGCGGCACGAACGCCCGGGCCTCGGCGTCGTCCATCTGGGCGTAACTGATGAGGATCACCAGGTCCCCGGGGTGGACCAGATGGGCGGCCGCGCCGTTGATCCCGATGACACCGGACCCCCGCTCGCCCTCGATGACATAGGTCTCGAGCCGGGCCCCGTTGGTGATGTCCACGATGTGCACGAGCTCACCGGGCAGCAGGTCGGCGGCGTCGAGCAGATCGGCGTCCACGGTGACGGAACCCACGTAGTGCAGGTCGGCCTGGGTGACGGTGGCGCGGTGGATCTTGGACTTGAATATCGTTCGTATCATCGAGGTACTCCTGGACATAGGCTCCCTGCCTGCGTTTTTGCAGGTCAAGGGCTGTTTCCACACCTTACAACGAGTCGCAAGTTCGGGCAGCATTCCCCAGGTTTTTCAGGACTGATGCTGACCACTTGCTGACTTTTCTGACTCACCATCAGGCGATCCCGAGGGACTGCATGCGCATGCCCCGGATCCGCCGCGACGGCCTCGTAAGCCTACGCAGTGCACCCGCAGAAGCCCTCGTGACCACCGTCACTCTCGCGGCACGGCGACACACGATCCGCGTGAGCGCGAGGACTCGCCGCCTCCGGAAGCCACAAACAGCGCGGCCGTTTAGCAGCAATCTCCGGCTGAGCAAAACCGGCTCTTCTCGTGACCATGGCCTAGCCAGACCGATGGCTCTGCCAGTTCCGCACGGCGGTCGGCAACGACATGGGAACCCGCCAGAGGACAGAGCAATTCGGCACCGTGATCGCGCTCAGCCCAGCCTCGAAGGAGTCGTCTCAGTCATGGAACCGCAGTCTTTCGACACCACCCACCCGCGACGGCGCCCACCCGTCGAGCCCATCCTCATGGAGACTTCCGAGGTCGCCGTGATGCTGAGCATGTCGACGAGCTGGGTCTACAGGGAAGCGTCGAAGCTGGGCTTGAAGGGGTACAAGCTCGGCCGAGGCAAGAACGCCAAGGTTCTGTACAAAAGGACCGAGGTCTTCAAGTGGCTGGAACAGCAGAAGATCTATTGAGAGATCATCCCGCAGCTATAGCAACAGCTTCCTTGCACGGACGCCCCGACGACAGAAGGACACCGTCAGAGGTTGGCCTTCATGGCTTCGATGCACACAGCACGCGCGGCGGCAGACCGATCTCGGGCATACGCCTGCCCCAGGTTCATGCCGTCGTCACTCTGAATCGGCGGCTGCGTCCACGCCTCACTCATGTGCATGCCGGCTTCAGAACGAGCTGCCGACACCAGGGCCGCGTAGGGCTCGGCGACCGCGGACGCCTCGATCTGAAGCCATGCGTGATGGAAGGCCATGCGGGCGAGGAGGAAACTGACTTGGTCGGTGAGTTCCCTCCGGGCGTCGGGTGAGTCGGGGCGCCGCCGTATCCGGTACGGCATCTCCAGGTACTCCTCCACCGCGGTCAGCGCTTCGGCGAACGTTTTTGCTCGTCGCTCCCGACGGGCTGCACGCTGGTTGAGGGTGTACGTGACGTAGACGCCCAGCAGCGCGATGACGGGCACGATCAGGGCCGTTGTCTGAACCCATGACCAACTGCCCGCCTGCGCCGTGGTCGAGAGGAACCGATCCTGGACCAATCGCGATCCTCCGGAAGGCCATGTGGTGCGTCCTCAACGATCCAATCACCGCCGGCATGCCCGCCTGTGCGGCGCCAACAGTGTTCCAGAAAGAGGTGCCTCTCAACGATCCCAATAAGGTCGAGGAGACCCTTCTCGCTGGTCCACCGGCGCTCCTCGGGGTCGTACGGGTACCACAGGCAGAGCGCATCGTCCGTGGCATAACGATGCTTGGACGCTGCACCCGGCTTGGCGTGGACCCGGGGGAAGTCCTGAGGCTGCTGCCCGTACGTGTCGTACCACGGATCAGCGTAGAAGCTGACGGTGACCAGGACAGGATCCGTTTCGCCGACGACATCGAGGCCGGAGAGACGATAGGTCAACCGGCCGTCGCCGTAGCGGTGCGCCAGGTCAGAGCCGAAGCGAAGCCTGGCATCTCGTTCGAGCGGGGCCCACCACACCGGCTCGCTCCCGTACCAGCGGCTCACCTCAAGGAGCCCATGCCCGGGTGGACGTCACTCCGTAGGCCAATCCGGGGCCGATCGCCGCTGTGGCACTGAACGGTGCACGGATCCTTTCCTGTTCCTCATCGGTAGCATCCACGTCAGGGACGATCTCAGGGAGGACACGGCTGAGCGCCCATTGCGCGCTGAGCGGCCTGCCCTCGGCCTCGTGCTCCTGCGCGAGCTTCAGGTAGTCCCGTGCCGTGCGCAGTCGCCGACGCGCATCCCCTCGCAACATATTGAGCGGAATCGGTCCTGCGACATGGGCCGGATCATCCGTAGGGCCGTCCTTGAGGAGCAATTGTCAATTTCTGTGGATCAACGTGGGGGGCCGCAAGTGGCCCGTAGCCATTGATCGAGGATGGTGAAGTCTTCGTCGGTGAGGCCGCG